>NZ_PNDF01000086.1:0-29665 GCF_005887195.1 Pseudoalteromonas sp. S1650
TTTAACTGGTTCTTCAGCTTTAACTGGCTCTTCAGTTTTAACTGGCTCTTCAGCTTTCACTGGTTCTTCAGTTTTAACAGGCTCTTCAGCTTTTACAGGTTCTTCAGTTTCAGCCTGAGCCTGTTTTGCCTTTAGCTCAGCTTCATATTCAGCAGCAGCTTGATCTGCTACAGGAATAAATGCTGGCGCATCAGCTTTGTCATCACTCGACTTTTCATCATGCTCAGGGCGACGGCGACGTTGACCAGCAGCACGTAAGTGGCGAGGTGAACGACGAGATCGTGTACGAGGTTGAGCTTGTTCTTCATCAGTTGATGTTTCAACTACCGATTCAGTTTGCTCTGCTTGTTTAGGTTCAGCGTCAGCTTTTACTGGTTCTGCAGGTACTTGCTTTTCAGCAACAGGCTGTTCTGCTTGTTCAGTTTCAACTGCTACTTTTTCTTTTGCAGGCTTAGCTGGTTTTTCAGCTTTAGGTGCTTGCTCAGTTGTTTCAGTAGTTTGTACTGCTTTTGCTTCATCTGCGCTTTCATCTGTTACGCGAACTTTTTTGCGTAAGTTGCGACGTTGACGACGAACCTTAGGTTTAGTTTCCTTTGGTTGCTCAGATTTCGTCTCTGGTGCAGTGTCTTTATTCGTTTGTTCTACATCATCATTACGTTTTTCATTACGTTTTCTGTTGTTAGAATTACGACGACGTTTGTTGCGATTCTCGTTACCTTCTTTTTGCTCAGGCTTATTTGAAGTATTTGTGTTTTCTTCTTTAGCTTGTGCATCGTCAGGGCGTTTATTACGAGAGTTGCGACGGCGTTGGTTGTTGCTACGACGACGGTTGTCGTTGTTGCGACGATTATTGCTACGTCTTTGTGCTGCTTTTTTCTCTTCTTGCTCTTTTTCAGCTTCTTCTTCGGCATTGCTGAATAACGACTTGAAGAACTTACCAATTGCAGCAAATAATCCACCTTCTGACTTTTTAGCCGCAGGCGTTGTTTGCTCAGCTTTTGGTGCAGCTTGAGGTGCAGGTGTAGTAGGCATAACAACACCTTTAAGAACCGGCTCTTCACGAACTGGTGCTGAAGGCGCTTTAGCCATTTCAAATGCTTCTGGCTCAGGAGCAACAACTTGCTCATAGCTTACTGTTTCGATTGTTTCGTCTTTACGTAAGCGAACTACTTCGTAATGTGGCGTTTCCATGTGTTGATTAGGAATGATCACAACATCAACGTTATGGCGCTTTTCGATGCGTTGAACACTACGACGTTTTTCGTTTAATAGGTAAGCGGCAACAGCCACAGGCACTTGTGCATTTACTTGTGATGTATTGTCTTTAATTGCTTCTTCTTCGATTAAACGAAGGATAGACAATGCAATTGATTCGTTAGAACGAATCGTACCTTGACCATTACAACGAGGACATGGACCCTGGCTTGCTTCACCTAATGAAGGGCGTAAGCGCTGACGCGACATTTCAAGCAGACCAAAGCGTGAGATCTTACCAATCTGAACACGGGCACGGTCAGGACGAGCAGCGTCTTTTAAACGATTCTCTACTTCGCGTTGGTGGCGTGGTGGAGTCATATCGATGAAGTCGATAACAATAAGACCACCTAAGTCACGTAAACGTAATTGACGGGCAATCTCGTCTGCTGCTTCTAAGTTAGTATTAAGTGCTGTTTCTTCGATATCACCGCCTTTAGTGGCTTTAGATGAGTTGATATCGATAGACGTAAGTGCTTCAGTTGGGTCAATTACAATTGAACCACCTGATGGTAAGCGAACTTCACGTTGGAAAGCAGATTCAATTTGGCTTTCAATTTGGTAGTGAGTGAATAGTGGTACATCGCCCTGATAAAGCTTAACGCGGCTCATGAAATCTGGACGGAAACGCTCAATATGCGCTTTCGCTTCTTCAAATACACGTGCTTTATCAATTAAAATTTCACCAATATCACGACGTAAATAGTCACGGATTGCGCGGAAAATTACGTTACTTTCTTGGTGAATTAAGAACGGAGCAGGGCCGCTATCAGCAGCTTGCTGAATCGCTTGCCAATGCACTAATAGTGCTTTTAAGTCGTACTCTAGTTCTTCAAATGATTTACCAACACCTGCTGTACGAACAATTAAGCCCATGCCTTTAGGTAGTTCTAAACGGCTTAGTGCTTCTTTAAGTTCAGTACGCTCATCACCTTCGATACGGCGAGAAATACCACCGGCACGAGGGTTGTTAGGCATAAGTACTAAATAGCTACCTGCAACGCTGATAAAAGTCGTTAACGCAGCGCCTTTTTGGCCACGCTCTTCTTTATCAACTTGCACGATGACTTCTTGGCCTTCTTTGATCACGTCACGGATATTTGGACGACCTTGGAATGTATAGCCTTGTGGGAAGTAGGTGCGAGCTATTTCTTTAAGAGGAAGGAAACCGTGTCTTTCAGCGCCATAATCAACAAAGGCAGCTTCTAGTGACGGTTCGATACGGGTAATTTTACCCTTGTAAATATTTGCTTTTTTTTGTTCGTGACCTGGGCTCTCTATGTCTAAATCATACAGGCGCTGGCCATCAACCAGTGCAACGCGCATTTCTTCTTGCTGCGTCGCATTGATTAGCATACGTTTCATATTGTTACTCTACTAATTCTGTCGCTGACATGACGATATAAACTCGTCTGTTCAGTGGTTTCTGACGGTTGTTTTTGTGCAGTCTCACGACTGGGTAAAGTCAAAACCTGAAGTTGTTTGCTTACATTGAGCATCACTAAGTGTGGCTGACAATAACATGTTCTCACGTTATTAAATTCTTATAGGTGTCAAAACTGCCGCCAATTCTGCGGTTTTAATTTACGAGTTTTGTCCCGAAGTCGACCATGTTCAAATTTTTATTCAATGTCTTGCTACAACAGCTGCTTCTGAATGACGTTGCTACGTCGTCACTATCAGTCAATTTATCTTGTTCAATTGCTTTTTATGTTCATTAATCAACATTCGTGCTCAAATTATTCAGGCAATATATTACGCGCATCGCCGATAATTGAACGCTCGTGTTGGCTGGGTAATTATAAAAGCTTTGGAAAACTTAGCGCGGATCTGTATGATCGGCAACCCAGAATATGCTTCACGAATGTTTTAATGTGATAAAAGCACCGTTGTTACTTGCAAACTTTATGTTCGCGACGGTGATTATCCCACTATTACAGTCGCGTTAGCAACTAAATTATTTACTTAAATCAGTGATTAGGCAATGTCAGAAAAAACCGGCTTACAAGTTTCGTTTGTTACCATAGGTGAAGACCATCTAGGTCAACGTATTGATAACTTTCTTATTACTCACCTAAAAGGTGTGCCTAAAAGTGCAGTTTATAAAATCCTTCGTAAAGGCGAAGTGCGAGTAAATAAAAAACGCATAAAACCTGTCTACAAACTACAACTAAACGATGTGATTCGTATTCCACCTATCAAAGTGGCCGAAAAAGAAGAGTTTGTGCCAAAGAAACTCGATAAAGTAAAACAACTTGAAGACGCCATTTTGTTTGAAGACAAGTATTTAATGGTGATCAACAAGCCTTCGGGTATGGCTGTGCATGGTGGCAGTGGCCTAAGTTATGGCTTAATCGAAGCACTTCGCGTACTTCGTCCTGAAGAGCGTAGTTTAGAGCTTGTACACAGACTAGACCGTGACACATCAGGTTGCTTGCTTATTTCTAAACGTCGTTCAGTGTTAACTGATTTACATAAACAGTTACGTGAAAAAACCATGGAGAAAAACTATTGGGCATTAGTTGATGGTCAATGGGATTCTAAAACGAAAAACGTTACCGAAGGACTTCGTAAAAACACCTTAAAGTCTGGTGAGCGTGTGGTGCGTGTTGATAATACTGAAGGTAAACCATCGCACACGCGTTTTCGTGTGCTTGAGCGATATGCTGAGTGCTCATTAGTACAAGCGTCGCCGGTAACGGGGCGTACTCACCAAATTCGTGTGCATACGCAATGTAAAGGTCATCCAATTGCGTGTGATGATAAATATGGCGTTGCAGAGTTCGATCAATACGTGAATAAACTGACTGGTTTAAATCGTTTGTTTTTACATGCCCACGATTTACGTTTTATGCACCCTAAAAATGAAACAACCATGCATGTTGAAGCGCCACTCGATAATGCACTTCAAAATTGTATCAAAAAGCTACGTGCAGATAATGAACAAGTTTAAGCTGGTTATTTTTGATTGGGATGGCACAGTGATGGACTCTGTGCCAAAAATTGTCACCTGCTTGCGAAATACTGCGCGAGACTTAGGTATTCCTGTTCCAACAGAGCAACAAGCGAAAGACGTTATTGGTTTATCGCTGGCAAAAGCCACTGAAGTGCTTTTTCCGGCGCATTTACATTTAAGCGACGAACTCGTTGCAGGTTACAAAGCACAGTACCGTGAGTTAGATGTTACACCTACACCTTTATTTAAAGATGTAGAATCCGTTTTAAAGCAGTTAAGCGATGCAGGTATGCAATTGGCTGTTGCTACCGGTAAAGGACGTGAAGGCATTGATAGGCTTCTTAATGAGTCAGGCCTTGGTAAGTACTTTGTGAATATAAAATGCTCTGACGATGCTGAGTCGAAGCCATCTCCAGATATGCTTGAGCAAATTTTACGTGAGCAGGGCATCGCAAAAAGCGATGCTGTGATGATTGGCGATAGCCAACTCGATATGGCAATGGCTAATGCCGCAGGCATTGCTTGTATTGGAGTGAGTTTTGGTGCCCATAGCCCGGCGCAGTTGCAACAACATACGCCGTTATGTGTTGTTGATTCATACCAACAACTTTTGCAGGTTTTAACTACGCCCCTTGCAGAGTTAACACGTCAACACCAAACTCAGCCAGCACTTTAGTTAGTGTGATCAGTGGCAGGCCTATCAATGTATTAGGGTCATCGCCACTGAGCTTTTCAAATAAACATATCCCGAGTCCTTCACTTTTAAAGCTGCCTGCACAATTGTAGGGCTCCTCGGCATCACAATAAGCATTGATCTGCTCAAGTGTGAGTGCTTTAAATGTCACATCAAATGGCACCACGGTGGTAATTGCTTTATCGCTTTGTATATCAAATACACTTAAACCCGTTAAAAAGGTCACTGTATGGCCACTGAAAGATGATAGCTGCTTAATGGCATTCTCTTTAGTATGAGGTTTACCTAAAATTGTATCGTTGAATACCGCAACTTGATCAGAGCCAATTACCAAACCTTCACTATAATGTTGTTTGGCAACACGGGCTTTTTGTTCGCTTAAACGAGCAACTAATTGCTCTGGCGTTTCAGCTGCGATAGGGGACTCATCAATATCTGGAGAAAAACTTTGAAAAGGTAAGTTAAACTTCGTTAATAATTGCTGTCTAAATGGTGAGCTTGACGCTAATATAAGTGTTGGTTTCATAATAAATTCTGGATGAAAATTGTATTTTGCCAAGGATAAGCCACAATGAATCCGAAAACAAAGCAGAAGATCGTTAAAAACCTATCAAAATTGGTTTTTTACTTTGACTAACTTACTAACTATCTATATGATGCAGCCCCTATGCAAAAGGTGAAAATTCCCATCACTCTTCATCCCAGCAAAGCAGCTCAACATCGTTTAACGTATGACGGTATTGTCCCGCTTGAAAAACTTTCTCGTTTAGAGCAAGTTGTGCAGGAGGAAGCAGGTGAAATAGCGGTAAAGATTCATTGCAAAATTGACGAGCAAGGTTTAGTGGTAATAAGTGGTAACTTATCAACACATGTAACTGTAACTTGCCAACGCTGTAATGGAGAATTAGGGTTGGATTTGGAACAAGACTTTGTGTATTCGCCAATTGGTTTGGATGCAGAGTCAGATCATCTACCTGAAGGTTACGATGAAGTAGAGCTGGACGAAAACGGTGAAATCAACGTATTTGAGTTAATCGAAGACGAACTGATTTTAGCTATTCCAATAGTGCCTACTCACAACGAAGCTTCATGCAGTTATTCATCAGAGCCTACTAGCTTTGGTAAATTAGCAGCAAAAGATGACAAACCAAATCCATTTGATATTTTGAAACAACTTAAGAAAGATTCTTAGGAGAAGACTAATGGCTGTACAAAAAAGCAAAAAGTCTCGTGCAAGACGCGGCATGCGCCGTTCACACGATGCGATCAGTGGTCCAACTTTAACTGTAGATCAAGTTTCTGGTGAGACTCACCGTCGTCACCACGTAACTGCTGACGGTTACTACAAAGGCGTTAAAGTAATTTCTAACTAAGAGATTGCTATATGCTGACCAATCTAACCATAGCGTTAGATATGATGGGGGGCGATTACGGCCCCCGTTCATCTATCCCCGCTGCCGTGCAAGCGGTAAATGCTAATACCAACTTAAGACTCATCTTATGTGGTAATCAGCAAGTTATTCTAAAAGAACTCGAAGCACTCGATTCTGTTTCACACCCTCGTTTAATTATTCGCCATTGTAGCGAAGTCGTCACAAATGCGTGTGAACCTGCTTCAGCGGTTCGTTCTAAAAAAGATTCATCAATGCGAGTTGCCCTCGATTTAGTTAAATCGGGTGAAGCGCAAGCGTGTGTAAGCTCTGGTAATACAGGCGCGTTATTTTTTATGGCGCATTATGTATTAAAGATGCTTCCAGGCGTAAAACGTCCTGCATTAATCTCTGCTGTTCCAACTGAACGTAAAAATCCTGTTTATTTACTTGATTTAGGCGCTAATGTGCATTGTGATGCACAAACCCTTTATCAATTTGGCATTATGGGTTCTGTGGTAGCAGGGCAGGCACTTGGGTGTGATAACCCAAGAGTTAGTTTATTGAATATTGGCTCTGAAGACATCAAAGGGCATGAAGGAATAAAACAAGCTGCACAGTTAATGCAGCAGTGTGAATATCTCAACTACACAGGTTACAGTGAAGGTAGTGATATTTTCAGCGGAAAAGCCGATGTTATTGTGTGCGAAGGATTTGTTGGTAATGTGGCATTAAAAACCTGTGAAGGTATTGCCAAACTCATCATGCATAAACTCACCAAAGCCTTACACAAACATTTCTTATACAAAAGTTTAGCGTTTTTATTGCGTCCAGTGATAAAAAAACTCTACAAGCGGGTGAACCCCGACCAGTATAACGGCGCAAGTCTGGTAGGATTGCGCGGTATTGTTGTTAAAAGCCATGGCAATGCCTCACCAAAGGCGTTTCATGCTGCTATTGATGAAGCCGCGCGGGAAGTCGAACGCCAACTCCCTGAAAAAATCGCTGCGATTTTTGAGCAAACACATCCAACAACAAAGTAGTGCAGCATATCTAAAACTTGTTATGCTGCCTGCTACAGAATATTTTTTTGTTTAATTATAAGAGCAAAGTATGGCACATAAAATTGCACTCGTATTTCCAGGTCAAGGCTCACAAACTGTGGGCATGTTATCTGAACTATTAGCTGATTCACAAATTGCTAAAGCAACATTCGCTGAAGCATCTGAAGCTCTTGGCTATGATCTAGCTGCACTTGTACTAAATGGTCCAGAAGAAGAATTAAATCAAACCCATCGTACACAACCAGCACTTCTTACTGCTAGTGTTGCTATTTACCGTCAATGGTTAGACGCAAACCCTGATGCCGATGTTGTTATGGCTGGTCACAGTTTAGGCGAGTATTCAGCATTAGTTTGTGCTGGCGTTGTAAGCTTAAGCGAAGCAGTTAAACTAGTAGAAAATCGTGGTTTATATATGCAAGAAGCAGTACCTGCGGGTGTTGGTTCTATGGCTGCAATCATCGGCTTAGGTGACGACGAAATCAAAGCAGCGTGTGAAGCATCAGCAAATGGTGAAGTGGTTTCACCAGTGAACTACAACTCACCAGGTCAGGTTGTTATTGCCGGCCATAAAGCGGCAGTTGAGCGTGCATCAGAAGCATGTAAAGAAGCAGGTGCTAAACGTGCTTTACCACTTGCAGTAAGCGTACCTTCTCACTGTGAACTAATGAAACCAGCTGCTGAGAAATTAGCTGCTGATTTAGCCACTTTAACATTTAATACACCTAAGTGTGATGTAATCAACAACGTTGATGTAAAAGCTGAGCAATCAAGTGAAGCAATTAAAGATGCATTAGTACGTCAACTTTACAGCCCAGTACGCTGGACTGAAACTGTACAAGCATTAGTTGCGCAAGGTATCACACAAAGCTATGAGTTTGGCCCAGGTAAAGTATTAACGGGCCTTGCTAAACGAATTGATAAAGCAATGGTATGTGGTGCGGTTAATACGCAAGCTGCTATTGATGAAGCGAAATAAGTAGGAATAGAATGACAAATTTATTTTCTCTTGAGGGCAAGGTTGTCCTAATCACTGGTGCAAGCCGTGGTATTGGTAAAGCGATTGCAAATACGCTAGTTGCACAAGGTGCAAAAGTAGCGGGTACTGCAACAAGCGAATCAGGTGCTGCTAAAATCAGTGAATATCTAGGTGACAACGGTAAAGGTTATGCCCTTAACGTTACAGATCCTGAATCGATTGAGGCGACACTTGCTGCGATCAAGGCTGATTTAGGCGATATCGACGTATTAGTTAACAATGCAGGTATTACTCGCGATAACTTATTAATGCGTATGAAAGACGGTGAGTGGGATGACATCATCGACACGAACCTAAGCTCAATTTTCCGTTTATCAAAGGCTGTTTTACGCCCTATGATGAAAAAGAAAAATGGTCGTATCATTAATATCGGTTCTGTAGTGGGCACTATGGGTAATGCGGGTCAAGCTAACTATGCTGCAGCGAAAGCGGGTGTAATTGGTTTTACTAAGTCATTAGCACGCGAAGTGGCATCACGTGGCATCACAGTGAACGTTGTTGCACCGGGTTTTATCCAAACAGATATGACAGACGAGCTGACTGAAGACCAAAAAGCAGCTACGCTTGCAAATGTACCTGCAGGGCGTTTAGGTCAACCTGAAGAAATCGCTGCTGCGGTATGCTATTTAGCATCTGACGCTGCTGCGTATGTATCAGGCGAAACATTGCACGTAAATGGCGCGATGTACATGGTTTAATGAAAGTTAGCAAAAATTTGCTAGCGAAAGATTATCGAAAATTGTTGAAATTTTTGTGATCTTGCTTTAAACATACTTGAATTCGCTATGAAAATAAGCGATAAATGAACAAATACTATTCGAGAGGTTTGACCAGATAAGTAATTATCAGCAAATCCTTGAATCACAGAATTATGCGGCGTAAACTACGCCGCAATCTGAAAATAACGCATTGGCGTTTTTAATAAAGGAAAGAAGAATGAGCGACATCCAAGAACGCGTAAAGAAAATTATCATTGAGCAACTAGGTGTTAAAGAAGAAGAAGTAAAACATGAAGCTTCTTTCGTTGACGACTTAGGTGCTGATTCACTTGACACTGTAGAACTAGTAATGGCTCTTGAAGAAGAGTTCGACACTGAGATCCCAGACGAAGAAGCTGAAAAGATCACTACAGTTCAAGCTGCAATCGATTACGTTACAGCTCACGCTGAGTAATTTTACGCATTTTGATTTTAAGGGCAGCATTAAGCTGCCCTTAGTCTATCTATAGAATGATACTAATAAATTTGGTATACACCCCACCTAAAATAATTTCCTTATTGGAGGCAACCCGTGGCTAAACGTCGAGTCGTCGTAACTGGCTTAGGAATGTTGACACCGCTAGGTAATGATGTTGAATCTACTTGGCAAGGTTTGTTAAACGGTAAAAGTGGTATTCAAACTATCACGCATTTCGATACCTCAAGTTTCGGCACCAAATTCGCAGGTTTGCTGAATGACTTTGATGCATCAGCTTACATGTCACCGAAAGATGCAAAGAAAATGGATTTGTTTATCCAATATGGCATTGCAGCGGGTGTACAAGCACTACAAGATTCTGGTCTAGAGATCACTGAAGAAAACGCCACTCGTGTTGGTGTAGCAGTGGGTTCTGGCATCGGTGGTTTAACTTTAATTGAAGAAAACCACATTAAACTATTAAATAGCGGCCCGCGTAAGCTTTCTCCGTTCTACGTGCCTTCGACCATTATCAATATGATCTCTGGTCATTTATCGATTATGCACGGTTTACGTGGCCCTAATATTTCAATCGTTACAGCCTGTACTACAGGTCTGCATAACATTGGTCATGCTGCGCGTATGATTGCATACGGCGATGCAGATGCAATGGTAGCCGGTGGTGCTGAAAAAGCATCAACACCAATTGGTATGGGTGGCTTTAATGCGGCACGTGCATTATCAACTCGTAACGACGATCCACAAGCAGCATCTCGTCCTTGGGATAAAGACCGTGATGGTTTTGTTCTTGCTGATGGTGCTGGTGTTATCGTACTTGAAGAATATGAGCATGCTAAAGCACGTGGAGCGAAGATCTACGCTGAACTCGTTGGTTTTGGTATGAGTGGCGATGCATATCACATGACATCTCCACCTGAAGACGGTGCAGGCGCAGCTCTAGCGATGGAAAATGCTCTAAACGATGCACAAGTTAATGCAGACCAAGTTGGTTACATTAATGCTCACGGTACATCGACGAATGCAGGCGATAAAGCCGAAACATCCGCTGTTAAAACTATTTTTGGCGATGCAGCGAAAGATGTGATGGTAAGTTCATCTAAATCAATGATGGGTCACTTGTTAGGTGCAGCAGGCTCGGTAGAGTCAATTATTACTATCTTGTCACTTGTTGACCAGAAAGTAAGCCCTACAATCAACCTTGATAACCCAGATGAAGGCTGTGATTTAGACTACGTACCGCACACTGCACGTGACGCTAAATTGGATTACGCACTATGTAATTCATTTGGTTTTGGTGGTACTAATGGCTCGTTGCTGTTTAAAAAGGTATAATTCTTTTTAACAACGGACTAAAAAGAAGAGCCCAGTTGTTTAACTGGGCTTTTTTGTATGAATAAATTAAAACAAACAATAAAAATAGTCACACCAGACACCACAATAAGCACGCAAGATCGTGGCTTAAATTATGGTGATGGCTTTTTTACCACAGCCTCTGTGATGAATTCTGTCGTTGAGCACTGGGATTTACACAAAGCGCGTTTAGATCAATGCGCGCAAAGACTATTTTTCCCCGAATTAGATTTAAGCGCAATTGAGCGTGAAGTTAACCACGCAATCAGTGATACACAAACCGGTATTTTAAAAATAGTTGTCACCCGTGGTGCAGGTGGGCGTGGTTATGGCTTACCAGACACACCAAGTATCCAAGTGCTGATCAGTACCATGCCTGCAGTTTCACACTATAAAAGTTGGCAGCAGCAGGGGGCAAACCTTGAAATCAGCGACGTGAAACTTGCACATCAACCTTTACTTGCAGGCTTAAAAACATTGAACCGTTTAGAGCAAGTGCTTATCAAAAAGCAAATGAGCAGCCTTGAATGTGATGACGTTGTTGTACTTGATTATGATAACAATGTGATTGAGTGCTCTGCTGCAAATATTTTTGCTATTAAAGACGGTCAAGTTATATCACCTAAGTTAGACCGCTGCGGCATCACTGGGGTTTATCTCAGCGCTTTATGTGATAAGTTAGCCATTGAATTTAAAGCAATCCAATTCGATGAGCTTTTAGCTATGGATGCCGTATTTATGTGTAACAGTTTAATGGGCGTGGTTCCCGTTGCACGAATTGCTGATACACAGTTTGATATTGAATGCAGTAAAGCGCTATTAACGGCGCAGTTTGCCAAGGAGAGTGTGTGATAAAAGTCATTGTTAGCGTGCTGATATTAGCATTGCTATGTTGTGGTATTGGCTATCAACAACTTCAATCAGCATTAAAAATGCCGTTAAAAGTTGAAAATAGTACTTTATTTAAAGTGGAGCGTGGCACCGGCTTTAATCAACTTTGCCAAGCATGGCAAACAAAGCAGTGGGTTGATAGTTGTTTTAAATTTCAGGTACTCGCTAAATTAGATCCTACGCTTACTGATTTAAAAGCGGGTCTTTATGAGCTGGATACCAGCGCCGTTATTGATAATATTCGTCGTATCAATCAAGGTGCACAAGCTAGCTTTAGCTTCACAATTATTGAAGGTCAGCCACTTCGTGACGTTGTTGCTAATATTCAAAAACAAGCGCATTTAAGCCAAGACTTAGATATAGAAAATTTAGCAACGCAGATAAGTAACACGCAAGAGAATTTAGAAGGCTGGTTGTTCCCTGATACCTATCACTACCACAGCGAAGATAGTGCCAGCGGCTTATTAAAACGCGCATACAACAAAATGCAGCAGGAATTAGACACCGCATGGCAAACTAGAGCGCCAGATTTAGTATTAAGCTCACCGTATGAAGCGTTAATACTGGCTTCTATCATCGAAAAAGAAACGGGCCTTGCTTCTGAGCGACCATTAATTTCTGCGGTATTTACCAATCGTTTAAAAACCAATATGCGCTTACAAACCGATCCAACGGTTATTTATGGTATTGGTGCTGATTTTGATGGCGATATAAAACGAAAAGATTTAACAACCTATACACCGTATAACACGTATAAGATAAAAGGCTTGCCGCCAACACCCATAGCCATGCCTTCGAAAGCAGCGATTTTGGCCGCGGTTAATCCACCTGAGTCTGAATATGTGTATTTTGTTGCGAAAGGGGATGGCAGCCATCAATTTTCGAAAACATTGCAAGAACATAATCGTGCGGTAAAGCAGTACCAAATAAACTAACAACCAGAATTGAGTCATATGACAGCGAAATTTATAGTGATTGAAGGCCTAGAAGGGGCCGGAAAATCAACGGCCATTGCCGTATGCCAAGCTTATTTAGAAAACAAGCAAGTCGATTTTATTAATGTACGTGAGCCTGGCGGTACAGCTATGGCTGAAGAGCTGCGTAATATCGTCAAACAGGCTCACCAAGAAACAGTGACCGGTGAAACTGAGCTGTTAATCATGTATGCAGCACGCTCGCAATTGGTTGCTAATGTTATTAATCCGGCACTTGAAAAGGGCACTTGGGTTTTAGGTGATCGCCATGATCTTTCATCACAAGCATATCAAGGTGGTGGTCGTGGTATTGAACAGACTAAACTCTCTTTTTTAGCTGATATGGTGCTAAATGGTTTAAAACCTGATTTAACCATTTATTTAGACATTGACCCAGCTGTGGGTCTTGCTCGCGCTAAAGGACGTGGTGAACTTGATCGTATCGAACAAGAAGCATTAGGCTTTTTTGAGCGCACTCGCGCACGCTACCTTGAAATAGCTAACACTGATAGCAGTATCAAAACTGTGGATGCAAACCAAACAATACCAGAAGTACATGCGGCAATCACAACCGTACTTGATAACTTTTTTGCAGGTTTAAATTAATATGCCTTTGCCGTGGCTTGAAGGGCTTCATCAGCAACTTGCGCAAAGTTTTGCACAGCAACGCTTTCATCATGCACAGCTATTTAATGGTGATAAAGGTGTTGGCAAACAACCTTTAGTCGATTCGCTCGCTGATGGGCTACTTTGTGCGTCACCTGTAAACTTAAAAGCCTGTGGCAATTGTAAAAGCTGCCAACTAAATCAAGCGGGTACTCATCCTGATAAACGCGTTGTAAAGGTAGAAGGCCAAACAATAGGCGTTGATGAAATTCGGGAGATCAGTGATTTTATCAACCATTCAGCAGCGCAAAATGGTAACAAAGTAGTGGTGCTTGAACAGTGTCACAAAATGACCACTGCAGCGGCTAATGCTTTATTAAAAACCCTTGAAGAGCCAAGTTTGCGCCGTTATTTATTGTTAACGTGCGAACAAACAGCATTATTACCTGCAACAATTTTAAGTCGCTGTGCGGTACACGAAATAAAGGTTAACCCAGAATATACAACACAATGGTTAGCATCACTGAACATTGCTAATTATTCATGGTTAGAGTTGTTCGCTAGACAGCCACTGCTTGTTCAGCAGTGGCAAAATGATAACCAACTTGAAGCTATTGATTCACTCTTTAAATTTGCAACTAAGCTAAAAGACAGCCATAATTTCAGTGCGTTAGTCGACATCCTTAATAAAGATCATAGCTTGGTTAATGTATTTGCCTTGTTTTTAACAGAGCATCTTAAAACGCAATTAGTATTAGGAATGGACTTTTTCAATTATCAAAAAGCACAATCTGCTATTTCAGAGTTTCTTTATAACAGCTCGCATGTGCTTGGCTTAAATATGGATCTAGCCATTTCACAATTAGCGTTTACTTTACGTGAAAGTCAAAATTAGGATATATCGTGCAAGAATTATTAGTAGATATCGAAGACTTAGAAGAATTATACCGCTGTTACATGCCTTATCTAAAAAATGGTGGTTTGTTTGTTCGCACTAATATGCGCTTTGAAATGGGTCATTCATTGGCTTTAAAAGTCACATTACCAGATGCACTCGAAGATGATGTAGTAACGGGTAAAGTTGCTTGGATCACACCACAAGGTGCGCAAAGCTCAAACCCGCCAGGTATTGGTGTGAATTTTATCGATGATAAAACCAATTTAAATGCCAAAATCGAAAAACTACTCGGTACTATGTTAAACTCAGGCAATCCGACCTATACCATGTAATAAAAGTAGTACCATGATTGTAGATTCTCATTGTCATTTAGACAGGCTTGATTTCGATAAACTCGACTTAGACTTAGACCAAGTACTCGATAATGCTCGTGCAAAGAAAGTAGAACACTTTTTATGTGTAAGCGTAACTTTAGATCAATTCCCAAGTATGCTGGATAAAATTAAGAACTATCCAGACGTTTCTGCATCATGTGGTGTGCATCCACTTGATCAAAAAGACGCACTCGATAAGCAAAAGCTAATTTCACTTGCAAGCCACGACAAAGTGGTGGCAATTGGCGAAACGGGTCTTGATTACTATTACTCAAAAGACACCCATATTGTTCAGCAAGAAAGCTTTGTTGGTCATATCGAGGTTGCTAAAGAGCTCAATAAACCGCTTATTATTCATACACGAGACGCTAGAGAAGACACCATTAACTTAATGCGCGCCCACAATGCTGAGAATTGTGGTGGTGTATTACATTGCTTTACAGAAAACTGGGATATGGCCAAAAAAGCCATTGATATGGGCTTTTATATTTCGATTTCGGGCATTGTTACGTTTAAAAATGCCGTAGAGTTAAAAGACGTTGTAAAGCAAATTCCGCTAGATCGCTTACTAATCGAAACAGATTCACCGTATTTAGCGCCTGTTCCATATCGTGGTAAAACAAATCAACCAGCCTATGTTGAAGATGTGGCTTACTACATCGCCGAGTTAAAAGGGCTTACTTTTAACGAGTTAGCTGAAGCAACAACTAACAACTTTTATTCGTTGTTTAATCAGGCTAAAAGGGCGTAATGGTGCACGGCGTATCGAATTTACCTCAGTTAGTAATGGGGCCAATGGTACGCCGAGCAGATGCAGGGCGAGTGTGCTTTCAATTTGTTACAACTAGGCCTTACCACTACCGAATTGAGTTTAGCGGAGTTGAAACATACTCGAACTTAGAGTCCGTCCAATTAGGGCAACAGCTTTACTTAAATTTCATCAATGTCATGCCTGTCAATGGCCAGTTTGCAGTTGATTCACTGATCTATTATTCGTTACATGATGAAAATAAAAGCCTTGATTTGTCGTCTTTTTGCTATGAACGTGCCGAATCTCCGGCATTTGTGATCCCCAATCGACTCGATAGAATTCTTCATGGCTCGTGTCGTAACCCTCATCACCCTGCAAAAGATAGCCTTGTAGCTGCAGATAATTGGCAAAATGTTCAGCGCCAGTCACTTAATGCTGGTGCTGACCTATTATTGTTATCTGGCGACCAAATATATGCGGATGATGTCGCAGGGCCTATGCTGCTCGCGATTGAAAAAGTGATTAGCTTGTTTGGAGTGTTTTCAGAGCCAGCGCTTGATTTAGATTTACCGGCAGGGTTCGAGCAGCAACTTTATCAGCGCCATTTACACTTACCCAAAGTACCTTGGCAGAAACGGAGTAAATTTGGTGTTGGTTATTGGCTTAAAAAAGATGAACCACACTTCTCAAGCTTAAAAGCTGAAAACCATTTAATTCATTTTCAAGAATTTATAGCGCTTTATTTATTAAACTTCAGTGCGGTTACTTGGCAGCTAATTGAGTTTGAATCAATTGAATGCCCAGCATTAGCCCCTAAATACGCTAACCTATTTAAACTTGAAAAGGACGCACTGGTTGGCTTTGCAAAGGGTCTTCACAGTGTTGAAAGGTTATTCGCCAATGTGTCGACATTAATGATGTTTGATGATCATGATGTCACCGATGATTGGAACTTAACAGCAGGGTGGGAGCAGGCTATTTATCAGCACCCAGCTAGCCGTCGTATTGTAAATAATGGCCTGATTAGTTATTGGTTAATGCAAGGAATTGGTAATGATGCAGGTGATAACACTTTGTCTTTATTACCCAGTTTTAAACAAAGCCTGCAACAACAGAGCTGGCATTTTAAAGACTTTGATAAGCTAATACTCAATTTTAACCATTGGCATTACGAGCTTAATACCATCCCCAAAGTTGTGGTTCTCGATACCCGAACCCATCGCTGGCGTAATGAGCAAAATTTCAATGAGCCATCAGGCTTACTTGATTGGGAAAGGCTCATTGAATTAGAAGAAAGCTTATTGTCTCACGATAAAGTGATTATTGTATCTCCAGCACCGGTGTTTGGTGTTAAATCGATTGAAGCAATCCAAGCTATTTTTAATTTTTGCGGGCAGCCATTGTTGGTTGATGTTGAAAACTGGATGGCCCATGAAGGTTCTGCTAAAAAACTGCTAGATACTTTTCGCCGTGAAGATACGCCAAAAGAAACCTTGATCCTCTCTGGTGATGTCCATTATTCATTTTGTTTTTCAGTGCAAAAGCGCTTTGGTAAACATAAAAACCGAATTTGGCAGTTGACTGCCAGTGGTATTAAAAATGAGTTCCCACGCAAACTTATTAATGTACTCGATAAACTCGACTCAATTTTATATGCCCCGAAAAGCCCACTTAACTTTTTCACTAAACGTTGGCAAATGGAAGTTGATAAACATCAAACCAAAGGCGAAGGACAAAAGTATTTGGTCAGTAATGCGGCTATCAGCTTAATTGAGCTCAATGACGGTTTACTTGCTAAATATGAACTTATTCACGCTGATAACCAAATAACTGAATTCGATTTAAACGATAATTAATCGAATACATTAGAATAAAAAAACGCCCAGAACGAATCCGCATTGTTCTGGGCTTAGGGGGTGGCTCGTGTGAGCCTGCGCTAACTATAAAAAACACCTTCTAAATTCAGTAGGGAGAAGTAGAAAGTACTTTTAAGTGTAGTTAATCAACAGGAAATTGCACGGTAAATGTACAAATTTTATACTGGTTTAAAATCAGTCTGTTACAGCTTTTTACCTAAATTAGCGCCTTATTTATACAGTCTTTATGCGCAACTTATACCCAAGTTATCAACTGGGCATTTTGGACCAAATCACGAGGTAATGAGTTCTTAATTTTATTCTTTTGCCACTTACCTAGGCCTACCGGACAACCACATAACATTAAAACTACTTCACCATTATCTTGCGTTGGTTTTTCGAGCCGAATATCTTTACCGTTAAAGTAATCGTTTGCTTGGCAAGCAGACATCTCAAAGGTATTTTTATCGCAATCTTGGCCAAAGACAGTGGCAAACTCGTGAGTTAAGCGAACACCACCTTTGTGGATCACACCAAGTTGAATACCTAAACGTGAGTATTTAATTTTATCTTGCAGTTCATCAAAGCCATCAGGAAACAACCAAAGCTCTTTATCACGTTGCATTAACGTGCCTTTGAGTGATTTTAGACCGAACTGTTTTTTAATTGTTTGCATAAACGCTTGGCTTTGCTTTTTATCAAACTCAGCAAACGGAAATACGCCTTTTTTAACTTTTTGATTCGGGTTATCGCTTGACGCTATTTTTTTAAATTTAGCGATAAAGAAACCTTCACTGTCGTAAGTTTGCGGCCAAACATGCAAATAACCTTCACTGGTTGTCGCTTTGTCTGCGCCATCAAACAGGCTGTCGAGCGGTTGTACTTCGATGCAATCAGGGAACTCTGCTAATAGATACTCACACACTTGTTGGTTTTCAAGGGGTGTTAAAGTACAGGTCGAATAGACTAATGTGCCGCCTGGTTTTAAGGCATAAAAGGCACTTTTGATAAGGGCTTTTTGCACAGCAGCAATATCAATATTAGATTCGATTGACCAATTCTTTAGGGCGTCTGCATCTTTACGAACCGTGCCTTCACCTGAACACGGGGCATCTAGCAAAATGTTGTCGAAGCACTCATACATGTAATCCCCGAATATCACACCGTCAAAATGTGATAATGCACAATTACCCACACCCATACGTTTGAGGGTTGCAGCCAATACTTTTAAGCGTGACGATGACAACTCATTGGCCACTAACACGCCACTATTATCCATCATGGCGGCGATTTGTGATGTTTTTGAACCTGGTGCCGATGCCATATCGAGTACCGCGTCGCTTTGCTTAACTTCGGCTCTCAGTGCTACCGGCGGTAACATTGAGCTGGCTTCTTGCACATACATAGCACCACTTAAATGTAAATCGGTATTACCGATTGCAAGGGCGGCTTCTTCGTCGCTTGGTCGTGTTAGCCAGAACCCTTCTTCGCACCATGGAATTGCTGTTAACTCCCATCCTTTTTTGGCACATTGACGCTGAAATTCAGCGACTGACATTTTTAATGTATTTACGCGAACAGATCGTCTTAGTGGGCGGCGACAGGCTGCAATAAAGTCGTCTAATGATAAATGTTCAGGAAGGTAGCTTTTTACATCATCAATAAATGAGTCAGGAATATATGTATTAGCGTCCACTAAATGGCTCTCACATCACGTAATAATAGCTGGATCATACCATTTATAGCGCTATCAGGGGATATTTTTAGCTTTTTAAGAGCGATATTGAAGTGTCGACAAATTGCTAATATAAATGTTCTTTATAGCCATTATTTTTGATAAATATCAATTTATGTCGACATTTTGTTGGTTTTTTAGTCTGTTTTTCCGATCTCAAGGTTGACAGTTTCAATGATAGGGCGCATAGTGAACGCACAAATTGTCGACAATCTTAATTTAGTACTTTGATAGACCTATTATGACAGAGCAAAAAGCCAACGATAACTACAACGATATCACGATAACAACAGCATCAGACCAAGTGTTTGTCGACATGCGTCGTGAAATTGTCCAAGGCACCATCGAGCAGGGTAGCAAAATTTCTGAGCCAGAACTTGCTAAACGCTATGGTGTAAGCCGTGCCACCTTACGTGAGGCACTAAATCGTTTAGAGAGCTGTTATTTGGTAGAGCGTAAAGCGAATGTCGGTTGTCGTGTTGTTGCGCTAACCGCCGAGCGTTTAATCGAAGTCTATCAGGTTCGTAGTGCCTTAGAAGGGCTGGCTTGTCGGTTAGCTGCCGACAACATGGAACCTGAAGAAGTACAGGGTTTAAAACAGTTATTGAATCAGCACTTACAAACACAGCGTGTAAAAGAAGGTGAATCATACTACCAAGAAGCGGGCGACCTTGATTTTCATTATCGCATTATTAAAGGGTCGAAAAACGCACACTTAATTCATCTGTTATGTAATGAGTTGTACCAGTTAATTCGTATGTACCGTGTACAAATGGGGATGGTTGGGCCACGTGTATCAAAAGCGTTTGATGAACACTTGGCTATTATTAATGCCATTGAAAACCATGACGGTGAATTAGCCGAAATGCTTATGAAACGCCATATTAGTGCGTCTCAGGCAAATATTCAGACGAAGTTTGACTTACTCGCAGCAAAAAATCAGTAGCGCCGTAGTTAAACAGTCACAATTTAGATTTAAAAAATAGAGTTAGCCAAAGAGCTGAAACCGTTCAAAGATAGGAGTTATCCAATGTCAGCAGGATTAAAATTCAAACAGGCAATCGCCAACAACAAGCCATTGCAAGTGGTTGGCACTGTCAACGCGTACTGCGCAATGATGGCAGAAAAAACAGGCCACCAAGCACTTTACCTCTCAGGTGCGGGTGTTGCTAACGCATCATACGGCATGCCAGATTTAGGTATGACTAGCCTTGATAACGTACTTGAAGATATTCGTCGAATCACCAGCGCTACCGACTTACCGCTTCTTGTTGATGCTGACACAGGTTGGGGCGGTGCTTTTAATATTGCTCGTACCGTTAAAGAAATGACCAAAGCAGGCGCAGCGGGCTTCCATATTGAAGACCAAGTAGCACAAAAACGTTGTGGTCACCGTCCTAATAAAGAGATCGTGTCTAAAGATGAAATGGTTGACCGTATTAAAGCGGCGGTTGATGCCAAAACAGACAGTGATTTTTATATTATGGCGCGTACTGATGCATTCCAAAAAGAAGGCTTAAATGCCGCGATTGACCGCGCAGCAGCGTGTGTTGAAGCTGGTGCAGACGCTATCTTTGCAGAAGCGGTACATGATTTAGCAGATTACCAAGCGTTTGCTAAAGCGTTAAATGTGCCAATTCTTGCGAACATCACCGAATTTGGTCAAACACCGCTTTATACAACTGAGCAATTAAGTGAAGTGGGTGTTGAAATTGTACTTTATCCACTCAGTGCATTTAGAGCGATGAACAAAGCCGCACTTAATGTGTATTCGTCTATTCTTAGCGAAGGCTCGCAACAAAGCCAAGTAGACAATATGCAAACACGTGCGGAATTATATGAGTTTTTAGATTATCACTCATATGAAAACACACTCGATAACCTTTTCTCAGCTAAAAAATCATAACGACAACATATAAGGAGAACACTCATGGTAGATAAAGCATTAGGCGGCGCAGGTTTACGTGGTCAAGTAGCAGGTGAAACAGCTCTGTGTACAGTAGGTAAGTCAGGTTCAGGTTTAACTTATTGTGGTTATGATATTAGTGAATTAGCAGATAAAGCGCAGTTTGAAGAAGTGTCTTTTTTACTGTCGCGCGGTGAATTACCAACAGAGTCTGAGCTGACTGAATATAAAGCAAAGCTAAAATCACTTCGTGGTTTACCTGACGCACTAAAAACTGTGCTTGAGAACATTCCTAAAGACGCGCACCCAATGGATGTAATGCGTACGGGTTGTTCAATGCTAGGTAACCTAGAAATGGAGCAAGACTTCTCAGAGGCGAATGATGCGATTGACCGCATGGTTGCCGTATTCCCAAGCATTATTTGTTACTGGTATCGTTTTAGCCATGACGGCGTTCGTATTGAAACTGAAACAGATGATGATTCGGTAGGTGCACACTTCTTACGTTTATTACATGACGAAGCACCATCAGCACTGTTTGAGCAAGTAATGAATGTGTCTTTAATTCTTTATGCAGAGCATGAGTTTAATGCATCAACATTCACTGCGCGTGTGTGTGCATCAACATTGTCTGATATTCACTCTTGTGTAACGGGTGCAATTGGTAGCTTACGTGGTCCACTGCATGGTGGTGCGAACGAAGCGGCTATGGATATGATTGAAGGCTTTACAAGTGCAGACCAAGCTGAAGATGCGCTGATGGGCATGCTTGAGCGTAAAGACAAGATCATGGGCTTTGGTCACGCTATTTACCGTGAATCAGATCCACGTAACGTGATCATCAAAAAATGGTCAGAAAAGCTGGCTGCAGAAGTGGGTGACGATGTTCTATATCCTGTATCTGTTCGATGTGAAGAAGTTATGTGGCGTGAAAAGAAATTATTCTGTAATGCTGATTTCTTCCATGCATCTGCGTATCACTTCATGGGTATCCCAACTAAGTTATTTACGCCAATTTTCGTGATGAGCCGTGTAACAGGTTGGACAGCACACGTGAAAGAGCAACGTGCTAATAACCGTATTATTCGCCCAAGTGCCGATTATACTGGCCCAGAAGCGCGTAGCTACACGCCAATTTCTGAGCGTTAATCGTTAATTAAATCAGTGATAGGGGTGGCTTGGCTACCCCTTTATGAAGGGGCGAAATAAATACAAAAACAATCAGCCCACCTTTGTTCACCGTCACCAAGTACAAGTAGAATCATCATGAATACAAATTTTAGAAAACCATTAGCAGGCACCGGCGTTGATTACTTTGATACTCGCGCTGCTGTTGATGCAATTAAACCGGGCAGCTATGCCACACTTCCTTATACATCGCGAGTACTTGCCGAAAACTTAGTTCGTCGTTGTGACCCTGAAATGCTAAATGATGCACTGTCGCAATTGATTAACCGCAAGCGTGATTTAGATTTTCCATGGTTTCCTGCGCGCGTTGTGTGTCACGATATCTTAGGTCAAACAGCGTTAGTTGATTTAGCAGGCCTACGTGATGCCATTGCTGCAAAAGGCGGCGATCCTGCAAAAGTAAACCCCGTGGTACCAACTCAGTTAATTGTTGACCACTCATTAGCGGTTGAACACGCAGGTTTTGAACCTGACGCATTTGAAAAAAATCGTGCTATTGAAGACCGTCGTAACGATGACCGATTCCACTTTATTAATTGGACGAAAACAGCATTTAAAAATATTGATGTGATCCCGCCGGGTAACGGCATAATGCATCAAATCAATTTAGAGAAAATGTCGCCTGTGATCCAAAAACGTGACGGCGTGGCATTCCCAGATACATTAGTTGGTACAGATAGCCACACACCTATGGTCGATGCATTAGGTGTTATTGCAGTCGGTGTAGGTGGTCTTGAAGCTGAAAGCGTGATGCTTGGCCGTGCATCTTACATGCGTTTACCTGATATTGTGGGTGTCGAGCTTAAAGGCAAGCCACAACCGGGTATTACTGCAACCGATATCGTATTAGCGATCACCGAATTTTTACGTAATGAAAGAGTTGTATCGACCTACCTTGAGTTTTATGGCGAAGGTGCCGATGCACTTACATTAGGCGATAGAGCAACTATTTCTAATATGACGCCGGAGTTTGGCGCAACAGCTGCGATGTTTTACATTGATGACAACACGCTTGATTATCTACGTTTAACAGGCCGTGAAGAAGAGCAAGTTAAACTCGTCGAAACTTACGCAAAAGAAACTGGCCTTTGGAGTGATAGCCTTAAAACGGCAGAATATGAGCGTGTGTTAACCTTTGATTTATCATCAGTTGGTCGCAATATTGCGGGCCCTTCAAATCCACATCGCCGTGTTGCAACAAGCGAACTTGATAAAGCGGGTATCACTGGCGTTGTTGAGAATGAAGAAGGCTTAATGCCAGATGGTGCCTGTATCATTGCTGCAATCACAAGTTGTACGAATACCAGTAACCCTCGTAACGTTATTGCTGCAGGTTTACTTGCGCGTAATGCTAACGCTAAAGGTTTAACTCGAAAGCCATGGGTTAAAACATCACTGGCACCGGGTTCTAAAGCGGTTAAGTCTTACTTAGAAGAAGCAAACTTATTACCTGAGCTTGAACAACTAGGCTTTGGTATCGTTGCCTTTGCATGTACAACCTGTAACGGCATGAGTGGTGCGCTTGATCCAAAAATTCAGCAAGAAGTGATTGACCGCGACTTATACGCAACCGCTGTACTTTCGGGTAACCGTAACTTCGATGGTCGTATTCATCCTTATGCTAAACAAGCATTCTTAGCTTCACCGCCGCTGGTTGTTGCTTATGCTATCGCCGGTACTATTCGTTTTGATATCGAAAAAGATGTATTAGGACATGATCAACAAGGTAACGAAATTCGTCTTATGGATTTATGGCCATCAGATGAAGAAATTGATGCAGTGATCAAACAAAGTGTTAAACCTGAACAATTTAAAAAGGTTTACGAGCCAATGTTTGACTTAAGTGTAGATTACGGTGAAGACAACGATCCACTTTACCAATGGCGTCCACAAAGTACCTATATACGCCGTCCTCCTTATTGGGAAGGTGCATTAGCGGGTGAACGCTCTCTGAGTGATATGCGTGCATTAGCTGTGTTGGGCGACAACATCACTACTGACCACTTATCACCTTCGAATGCGATTTTAGCGTCAAGTGCTGCTGGTGAATACCTGGCTAAAATGGGTCTCCCAGAAGAAGATTTTAACTCCTATGCTACTCACCGAGGTGACCATTTAACAGCACAGCGTGCTACATTCGCTAACCCTAAGTTATTGAATGAAATGGTTAAAGAAAATGGTGAAGTGAAGCAAGGTTCATATGCTCGCATTGAACCAGAAGGCAAAGTGACGCGTATGTGGGAAGCTATCGAAACCTACATGGAGCGCAAACAACCGCTTATCATTGTAGCTGGTGCCGATTATGGTCAAGGTTCGTCACGAGACTGGGCTGCAAAAGGTGTTCGCTTAGCTGGTGTTCAAGTGATTGCAGCAGAAGGCTTTGAGCGTATTCACCGCACTAACTTAATTGGTATGGGTGTATTACCGCTTGAGTTTAAAGCAGGTACTACGCGAACTACGCTAGGTATTGATGGTAGTGAGAGTTTTAGTGTTAAAGGTGAGCCAACACCAGGCGCAACACTGACATTAGTTATTACCCGTGCCAATGGTGAAATCGTTGAAGTACCAATGACGTGCCGTTTAGATACAGCTGAAGAAGTGTCAATATATTCAGCGGGTGGTGTACTGCAACGTTTCGCGCAAGATTTCTTAGAATCTGAGGAGCACTAAGCAATGGCATTTAAACCACAAATTAAGGTGCCAGCGACCTATATGCGTGGCGGCACCAGTAAAGGGGTGTTCTTTAACTTAACTGATTTACCTGAGCCTGCCCAAGTGGCAGGTGAGGCGCGCGATAACCTGTTATTACGTGTGATTGGCAGTCCCGATCCTTACCAAAAACAAACTGATGGTATGGGCGGTGCAACCTCGAGTACCAGTAAGACGGTAATATTATCAAAAAGCGCGAAACCTGATCACGATGTTGATTATCTATTTGGTCAAGTGGCTATCGATAAAGCGTTCGTTGATTGGAGTGGTAACTGTGGCAATTTAACTTCAGCAGTCGGGGCCTTTGCTGTGTCGAATGGTCTTGTTGATGCCAGCAAAATTCCAGACAACGGCGTTGTCGAAGTTAAAGTTTGGCAAGTCAATATTAGTAAAACCATTATAGTACATGTGCCAATTACTAAAGGCGAAGTGCAAGAAACAGGTGATTTTGAGCTTGATGGCGTGACCTTTCCAGCCGCTGAAGTAAAACTTGAATTTATGGACCCTGCAGATGGCGAAGGGGCCTTATTCCCAACAGGTAACTTAGTCGATGAGCTAGAAGTGCCGGGTATTGGTATGTTGTCTGCAACGATGATCAATGCGGGTATTCCGACAGTTTTCATTAACGCCAGTGAAGTTGGTTATGATGGCACAGAGCTGCAAGAAGCTATTAACGGTGATGCATCGGCACTTGAAAAGTTAGAAACGATTCGTGCCTATGGGGCGTTGAAAATGGGGCTAATTTCTCATATTGATGAAGCAAAGGCACGCCAACATACGCCAAAAGTAGCTTGGGTTGCACCTGCTAAAACGTATCACGCATCAAGCGGTAAAGTTGTAAATGAAACCGATATTGATTTAGTGGTACGTGCTATGTCGATGGGTAAATTGCACCATGCTATGATGGGCACCGCTGCGGTAGCAATAGGTACTGCAGCTGCCATACCTGGAACGTTAGTAAATCTTGCGGCAGGCGGTGGTGAGCGACAAGAGGTAAACTTTGGTCATCCTTCTGGCACTTTAAAAGTCGGCGCTGCTGCAACACTTGTTGATGGCAATTGGCAAGTCACTAAAGCAAGTATGAGCCGAAGTGCGCGTGTGTTGATGGAAGGCTGGGTTAGAGTGCCCGAGTAGTACTCAATCGCGTACTGATATAATCAAAATAAAGCGGCGGTTACGCCGCTTTGTCTGATCCGTAGCACTGTTGTTTCATTCTTTCAATATATTCATCAAACTTGCCGCTTTGTTGCATCAGTTCAATTTCATCATTTAAATCTTGTAAAACTTTTTGCCAGTGCGGCGTTGATTTACTAATAGAATAATAAAGCGGTTTGTATTCAAGCTTTGGTTCTAGCGCGACCAGTGATTCTAAAATTTGTCGTTTGCCGCTAATTGATAATTCAGACTTATAAACACTGGCTTTAAGAACTTCAAGGTCCGCCACAATCAGACTTACTCGATTACTTAGTAGAAGATGGATTAACTGGTATTCATTATTTGCGACGATTGTATCGATTTCTTTATTATCAATCATAGCATCGAGTTTTTTGGTGTTTTTATAAGAGCGGACTACACCAATAGGTAAATTCTCAACTGATTTTAAATCACCATTGAAAGGGATTTGATTTCCTTTTAACGCCACGAATGATAGATCTCCACCAGGTATTTCATGACTTAAAGCAAGTAAATTGTTGCGAGTTTTACTAAGAAAATTATCTGATACAACATCATCTTCAATGAAGTACTCAGGAAAAAGAATATCAGCGCGCCCTAATTCAGCTTCTCTAACGGCACGCGCCCATGGGTAGAAACCAATGTGTATGCCATAACCTTTTTCAAGAAGTGAGCTGACAGTAAATTGATAGAGCCAGCCCTTGTTACACAAGTTTTCGTCAATATAAGGAGGCCAATCTAAAGTGACGAGCTTTAAAACATGTTTGGCACTTAGGTTATAACCGTATCCGCCGTTGAAACGCACCGCTTCTTCAGTGACGATTTCACCATTTTTTTCAAAACTAACAGGTGTTAGACCCGCAAGGGCTTGATATGAGGCGAATAAAAAGAACACTGTTAATAGTTTCATAAATTGTTTAAGTTTTTGTTATTTATCTAAAGCTTAGCCTTTTGCCGTAAATATACAACCTAGGAACTGTAACAATATTTAACGAATGGAGTACATTTTTCGATCACAGCTTATAGTTGTAGACTTGAGTGACAAAAAGTTTACATTTGTATTATGATATCACCTAATGCTTTTACAGCTTAAGGATAACAACAATGATAAAACTAAGTCTCTATATATCACTTCTCACAAGCTCTATGCTTGCTCACGCACAATTACCGCTTAGCGTTACAAGCCCTGATGGACAAATAACTGTAAAACTCGAAAAACAACAAAACCAGCTTGTTTATAGCGTAAATTATGGCAAGCAGGTTTTTTTGCAGCAATCAAAGCTTGGTTTAAATACCAACCTAGGTGATTTTTCACAAAGCCTCAAATATAAAAGCCATACAACTGCTTCAGTCAATGAAAGCTATAAACTGCATAATGCGAAGGTAAGTGACGTAAATTACACAGCGAATACACTCAAAGCGCAATTTGAAAACCAAGACGGCAGAATACTTGGCGTCGAGTTTAATGTGTCTGATAGCGATGTTGCATTTCGTTATCAGATATCGGGAGCTGAAACAGATACCCGTATCAAGGTGTTAGCTGAATACAGTGCTTTTAACCTACCAGATAATGCAACTACATTTATAAGCCCACAAGCCTTACCTGAAACGGGCTGGATGCAAACAAAACCAAGTTACGAAGAGCCTTACACCTTTAACGAAGCCCTTGGAACACCGTCAGCGAATGGCGTGGGTAATACCTTTCCTGCATTATTTAAAAATAGCGATAAAGGTTGGCTTTTAATTTCAGAAACCGGTGTTGATAGCCATTATGTTGGCTCAAAATTAAGCGAAGGCACGAAAGACGGTGTATATCGTATTTCATTTCCTCAGGCCGGTGAAAACAATGGCATTGGTGCAACTTATGCCGCTATGGCAATGCCAGCAACCACACCTTGGCGTACCATCACGTTAGGAACAAGTTTAAAACCAATTGTTGAATCAACCGTGGCATTTGATTTGGTTAAACCACTTTATCAAGCAAGTCAAAATTATAAAATGGGTCGATCAACATGGAGCTGGATTGTTTGGCAAGACCCAAGTATCAACTACGATGACCAAATCAAATTTATTGACTTAGCTGCATCATTAAATTTTGAATATGTATTAATCGACAATTGGTGGGATAAAAACATTGGCCGCGAGAGAATGGCTGAATTGGTTAAGTACGCCAATGGAAAGGGCGTTGATGTTATTTTGTGGTACAACTCAAATGGCTGGTGGAATGATGCACCACAGACCCCACAAAATAGAATGAACAGTGCACCTGCACGTCGAAATGAAATGGCGTGGCTGCAAAGCATTGGTGTAAAAGGGCTGAAAGTAGACTTTTTTGGTGGTGATAAACAAGAAACCATTAAACTGTATGAAGATATTCTTACAGATGCAAATCAGTATGGTTTAGTGATCACCTTTCATGGCAGCACCATCCCGCGTGGCTGGGAAAGAATGTATCCTAACTTCGTCACTTCTGAAGCGGTACTGGCATCGGAGAACCTTGTTTTTCATCAAAATTCGTTAGATTTACATGCCTATAACGCGACTATTTTACCATTCACTCGTAATGCTATTGGCGCTATGGATTTTGCCCCTGTGTTTTTAAACAAACGCTTATCGCAAGATCAAACAGTCGGCACTATTCGTAAAACCACAGATACATTTGAACTGGCAACAGGTGTGCTTTATCAATCACCAGTGCAACATTTTGGGCTGACGCCAAATAACCTTGCAGAGCAACCCCAATTTGTTATTGATACTTTAAAGGCGATGCCAACGGTATGGGATGAAACACGTTATATTGCAGGTCAACCGGGTCAAGATGTAACGATCGCAAGGCGTCATCAACAAACATGGTGGGTAGCAGCCGTGAATGGTGAAAATAAAACCAAAAAATTCGATATCGATTTACCTATGTTAGCGGGTAAAAAAATCACCCTGTTGTTTGATAAAAAAGATGGCAGCGCTGGTACTAAGCAAGTCACAGTAAGTAACAGTGGCAAGTTAACCTTAAACTTATTAGCTCAAGGTGGCGCACTGATTATTGGTCGCTAACTGTGAGTTTATAGGCGACGAATAAAAGCCAAGTATAAAAAAGCGAGCAGATTGCTCGCTTTTTTATGGCTATAGTTGCCTTGGTAATTTGGGCGTGCTAAATTGCGCCGTGTGTGGTGATGTTCTACACCGCTTTAAGGACGACCTTAAAGTTGTAATTAAATTCGGGGACGACCCCATAAAGAGGTCGACCATGAATTGGATCCTACTTATTGCTGCTGGCTTACTTGAAGTCGCTTGGGCTTATGGCTTAAAACAATCAGACGGTTTTACAAAACCCCTCATTTCATTCTTTACAATCTTAACCATGGCTGCCAGCTTTTATTGCTTAAGTGTGGCGCTCAAATCATTACCACTTAGTTTGGCTTATGCGGTTTGGGTTGGTATCGGCGTTATTGGCTCAGCAATAATAGGCATGACACTATTAGCTGAAGGCGTAAGTCTATTAAAAATAGCCAGCTTGCTACTGATCGCCCTTGGCATTATTGGTTTGAAACTCGCCAATTAATAAATTTTTTACTGCTCCTACTCAGTTTCATAACGTTAATTCAGGGTATGAGACTGAGAGCAAACGATTGAAGCAGTCGTGCGTTAAACAACTGAACTACATATTTTAAATTTGGAACATTAAG
>NZ_PNDF01000087.1:0-3438 GCF_005887195.1 Pseudoalteromonas sp. S1650
GTAGATGTGGAGCTAACGCAGTCGGTGCCATTTAGTGAACCACCAGCCGAACATGAGTAAATCAAATTCTCTGAAATCTTTTGATAACATAATGTACCATTTAGAGAGTAACCGCTATCACAGTAGTATATTTCGTTTGTTTCTTCTAGCCTCGTACACCCTCCAGGACCTAAACTATATCCAGATGGGCACTTAAGAGTAATTGGTGTGTTTTCGGTCTTAACACACTTAACTTTTGAAGCTGAAAAGATATCATTTGGATCTTCTCTATAAGTCACAATGCTATAACCCGCGTCGCATTTATTCTTAACTGGCTGTGGATACATCCCCCAACCTACATCATCACAGCTTGTTTTGTCACTATTGAGTTGCCAACGAGGTTCATCACAATAAGGTATCGCGGCTCTTTCTGACGTTCTAGTACAAACCCCTTCGTCCAATAAGTAGCTAGTAGGACATGATTGAATTACGTTTGAAGTTGTCAATATCATGCATTTGTTATTTGTCAGGGTAGAACCTGCAGGACATGACGTGTTTGCATTTTTTTGAATATCTTTAAAACAGCTGCTTCCTGAGCGCGTATATCCAGCCGGGCATGATGAACTTGCTGGCGAGCTAGATGAACCCATACATACACCATTTGAATACGCTGTACCTGCAGGGCAGTTCTTAGTAGCGTCTACTGTATATGTTTTAGAACAATCACCCGAATTGATACTGTACAAATAACCTGATGGACATACTTTAATTGCTGGTTGAGTCGTGGTTCTGTAACACATTCCGCCAGATAAAATGTAGCCTTCAGGACATGTTGCCCCTTTGACACTTAGAGTGATGGTATAATTTGCAGCTCCTGATGCTCCAACTTCCCCTGGGTAAATTGGAATATCTAGACCGCCAGCTGAGTTAACAGCCTTATCAAATTGAACAATTTGCCCTTTTGTTACAGTAATTCCATTTACAACAACAGAGCTTGGTGCGTCACTATGTAACTTAAATGTAATCTGCTGTTCACCAAAAGCCTTATTTCCCTCCAAGGTGTACAATGTTGGTACCTTTATTATTGTAAACGGCTCATCCGTTTTACTACTTAGTAAGCTTTTAGAAGACAAGGTGTTTACAGGATCAACATGTACTGTGGTTTCAGCTTTAGTGCTTAAAGATATATATACCAAGGCTAGTAGTAATAGTTTACGAAATAGCATTTTAGAACCCAAAGTAAGTTGTTATTCTAAATAGAATTCCTTTTTGAATTTGGTAAAAATTTGAAAATCTATCAAGTTGAGATTATTAATTTACTTGAAATGGATTTCAGAAATGCCTGAAAAAAATCTATTTTTGACAGATAATTTAGGGAAAGTGGAGTTAGTTTTTACGGCTGAAGGTTTGGTTTTCCGATTCTCGAACCAAAATAGTGGCTCTGCTAGGTGACAAAACTCCGACATGACATACTACCATTAGCAGTCTAAGTATTAACTACAACTCCATTGCGTGCTTGAAATAAAAACAGATTTGAAAAAAGACTGATGATTAATACTAATAACAGCTTAAATCTTTACTCAGTTTTTCCAGTTAAGAAATGAACCCAACCTTTCCATTCACTTTTGTAATGAAGATTTGGATTTGATGGTATATTAGCAGGCCTACCACCCTCTTTACTCAACTCCCTAAACTGCGTCATCGTCTCAACACCCAATGTCCGAGCAATTCGACAAGCTTCATGAAACTCAACGAATCGCCCACAACCAGGTGAGTTTTTAGGAGCTAAAACTTCTGACCATTTACAGCCATATACATTAGGTGGGCGCTTAGGCATAGACTCTGGAAATTCATCACCTTCACTGGCCTCAAGCCATTCTTTAATTGAGGATAACTTTTTCTCTCGAGCATATCTTGCTGCTTCTGTAATTGATACGTATTTATCTTGGGACATTTGTTTAAAGTGTCTTACACAGAATTTTTTTAATTCTACGATCAATTTTTAAAATTTTAAACATTATGAATTTCTAAATTACTAACAACTTTAGCTATACTAAGTATTTAGACTTGTAATGGTGCTATTCAACTGGCATAGCTCATCACTATTCACAAAACAAGCAACACTTCTTTCAAGTATGAGAAGCTGAGTAGACATGCATTAACTGATAATTATTAGCATCTTTCCAACTAATTTTGCCATTTCTATTATATCCACTAACGCAGTTCATCATCACGAATTTTAATGCGGCAGTATGAAAGCCATACTCTAACAATTCTCATTTGAGATGAAAGTATGTTGACATCTACAATTATACACTCAACCAACCACCTAACTTAGACATTACAATTTAATTAGAAGTTAAAAAACTTGAAGCTATAAAAATAATGCCCGAAAAAAGCCAAACTCCACAGTATTTCACCCAGCAATTACTATTAAGATAAGTGACATTAGGATTGTTAGAGTCAATTAAAATTGTACAATCAATCCCATTTTTAAACTTGGCTATAAGCTGCTGATCAAAAGCAACAAAAACACTATAAAAATTACCTTTGAATTTATAGCTGACTAACATCCTCTTGTAGTGCAAAAGCTCTAAATTGCGCACGTTATTATCAATTACATTGTTAATGTTTACAATTTTACAAACTCGCCAATGTTGCTTATCATAACGAATCCTGAGCCATCTTATAAATGTTAGTAAGCTCAACATAACGAAACAAAGCCCTAATAATAAAAGTAATAAGCTACTCATTTTTTTAATGACTTATAAATATAATGGGCAGTTATAAGATCACTTAACGCTGTGCCAACAGACTTAAATACTGTTATATCGGATTCACATTTTCTCTCATAGTTATTTTTTTTAGCTAGATCCGCAAGCTCGCCGGATATATTAGCTTCATCAAAAACTCCCTCAGAAATAGGAATCAACAATTCACCAGCTTCAGCAAGAACATTCTCCTTGCTATCTACATATACCTTACTTTGTGCGATAGTAACACTGTCACATTCGCGCGAGTCGCAGCGATGATTACCAATCAAATCAACATGCGTACCAGGCTTTAACCAACCACCTTTAAATAATGGCGTTGGTGAACCTGTTGCGCAGCTGATCACATCGGCACTTTTAATAACTTTTTCACAACTTTGTCCGATAACAAACTCAATATCAGTAAATGCACGCTGTAAGCTATTGTGTAAAACAGCAACTTTATCTTGATTACGCCCAATTAACGTTACACATTTAAAATCGCGCACACTCAAGTGTGCTCGAACCATATACTCAGCTAAATTGCCGCTGCCAAAAAACACTAAATGCTGGCTATCTTTTCGCGATAAATAGTAGCTTGCCAAAGCAGATACTACAGCTGTGCGCCAAAGTGTTACACGTGTACCATCAACTAGAGCAAGAGGTTCACCATGAGCACGAGAGAACAGCATTATTTTTGAATAAAGTG
>NZ_PNDF01000088.1:0-33290 GCF_005887195.1 Pseudoalteromonas sp. S1650
ACCACTAACCACTAACCACTTTTTACTAACTCCCCCATCTGTACTATCTTTTCTAAATCCAACTTGCAGGAGAGTAAGATGTATTTAGTTAGACTGATTTATACAAGTGAAATTAGCGATGGGTTTGGGCCTAATGATATTGAGGATATTCTCGAAAAGGCGAAAAAGAAAAATGCTGAATGTAATGTAACAGGGCTACTTTGTTTTAATAGTACTCATTTTATGCAGTGTCTTGAAGGATCGCGAAAAGCAGTGAATGCAACGTATCATCGTATTTTGAATGATAAAAGGCATCGCAACATTATCATGCTGAACTATTGCGAAATTGCAGAGCGGGAATTCGAAAAATGGTCGATGGGGTACATACCATATTCAAAATTAACAACGCCATTAAATATTAAATACTCAGGTACTAGCGATTTTAATCCATTAGCAATGTCAGCAGGAAGTGCTCACAAATTGATGCTTGCTTTGCGAGACTCCATGCTGGATAAAGTTATTTAATATTAGCCCGTACCTTTAAAGCGAGATTTGCTCTCCTTCGTTCATTATATAAACCGGAACTTGGCTGTTCATCTGCTTTTGCATATTTAACAACCTAAGTAATGCCGAATGACTTGAATGGTCACCCATTTGCCAGCTTGAGTTGCCGTAACCCCATGGGATCATCACTTTACAGCTTAACTCTTCTGCCGCGTTTAATGCATCTTCAGGTGTAGTATGAACATAACGATACCACTTACCATCTTCTTCATGGTAGTAGGAAGCAATTGGCATTAAGCACACATCAATCTCGCCGTATTTTTGCTTAATATCTTGAAAGTGTTTTGAGTAACCGGTATCACCAGCAAAAAACAAGGTCTTACCATTTTGCTCAAGTAACCAACCATTCCATAAGTCTTTATTGTGGTCGTCGTAAATGAAAGGCACCATAATGCGACTGCTAAAATGATGGGCCGGCACCGAATGAATCGTTAGGTCATTAATTTGTGTACTTGCATACCACGCCATCTCTGAAATATTAAAGCCACCAGTCGGAAAATTATCTGCAAAGCCTAGTGGCACTAAATAGCGGGGAGCATTACCAATTTCTTCGATATCTGCTTTATTAAAATGGTCATAGTGAATGTGTGAGTACATTACCGCGTTTAAACCTTCGAGCTCTGACTTAGTAGGCCAAAATCCGGGCTTACGATAACTGCCACCAGCAAGTTTAAAGGCCAAGTCTACGGGTGAGTCAAACTGATCTTTAACAGGGTCAAACAACAGTTGTTCACCATTTGGTGATTGAATATAAAAGCCTGCATGACCTAACCAACGGACTATAAACCCTGTATTTGTTGCTGGAACTATTTGTTCTGCTTGATATTGGCACTGAGAATTGCTGTCATCACATATAAGTAGCTCTGATGGTTCATAGCAATTGTCTGTACAGGTTGTTGGGTATTCTTTATCACCCGGATAAAGGTTGTGGTAGCGACCTTCGAAGTCACCTTCAGTTTTTAATGGGGTTATAGTGCCTTCACCGGCAATAACATTCACTGTATTTGAGTTGCTACATGCGCTTATAAGTGCTGCTGCAATAAGTGTTGAGAGTGTTTTTAAATGCATACTATGCTTACTTTTTATTCTTTGCCGTGAGTTTAGCAAAATAAAAATTAAGATAAATCATTAAAAAGTAACAAGAGGTTACACAAAAAAGCCTACGTTTAAGTAGGCTTAGATATTAATAGCTTGAGCTGATTAGCCCGCTTTATTCATTTGCTCAATGAACTTATTCGAGTCTTCAATTGATTTGTTCATGTCGTCCATTAACACTTTAATATCGCGTTTAAGATTTGTGAACTCACCTTTGATAGCTGTAACAGCTTGTGCGTTTAGGTTATGTTTTAAGTACAAAACGTTGTCATGAAGTGATGATAATACCGGCTCCATTTTGCTTTCTGCACTGCGCATTGAGCGAAGTAGTTGATCAAATTGGCGCTTAGTTGCGTTGAGCTTTTTGCTGCTTTCACGTTTTAGTGAGGCGCTTTTGTATTGTTCTAGCTCGTCGGCCCATTCATCAAACAGTGCCTCAGCTACATCTTCTACTTTATTGATATTGTTTGTAACGTCGTTCGCTGCAGCTAAGCTCGACTCGTAATCATCATTCAGTTGATTGTAGGCATCTTGTAGCTCACCACCATCAAAGTTGATCAGCGTGGTTAATCTGTCTAGTGCTGATTGAAACTCTTCTTGTGACTCTTGCTGTGCTTCTTTTGTTTCTTCTACGCGGTCCACTAAAATGTCGCGTTTATGTACACCGACAGACTCCATGGCTGAGTAATAAGCTGACTGGCAGCCCGATAATGCCATTGTAACTGCAAATAGTGGTGCACTTAAAAGTGTCAGTTTTTTCATTGAGAATCCTTTTTAGGTACCTGTCATTTCAAATTATGTGGTGGATTGCTATGATTATCAAAACATTTTAGCAGAAATTAGATTCTATGGACGAGAAGCTCAGTCGGTATAAGCTGCAAATAAGCATTTTCTTAAAACAACAACCTGCTTGGTGGATGCAGTATCTCAATCGTTGTATTGACGATCAAATCACAGTCAATGCGGGTTATTTGGCTTATGTAACCTTATTATCAATCGTGCCTTTAGTGGCGGTTGGTGTGGCTATTTTTTCTGCTTTTCCAGGATTCGAAAGCACGTTAGTGACCATAGAAAACTTCTTGTTTACTAATCTTGTGCCGACCTCTACAGATGTAATTAAAGAGCATATCAGCGCTTTTGCCGGTAATGCGAATAAAATGACTGCCGTTGGTGTGGGTTTTTTAGCGGCGGTATCTTTGTTACTTATTCGCAATGTCGATGCTACATTAAATCGAATTTGGCGTATTAAGAAAAAGCGTCCAATGATGATTTCGTTTGCCGTTTATTGGATGGTGCTTAGTCTAGGCCCTGTATTATTAGGGGCTAGTATTGGTGTTACTTCATACATCGTGTCGTTAGTGTCGTTTGCCGATCAAGGTATCCCCGGCTTTAGCGGCTTTTTATTGAAGTTATTACCTTACATAATTTCAATGATTGGCTTCATTATGCTCTATACTTTAGTTCCTAACACACGAGTTCCATTTAGAGCGGCAATTCCGGGCGCTTTGTTTGCAGCTATGTTGTTTGAGCTGACAAAAAAAGGCTTTGCTTTGTACATCAGCCACTTCCCATCATACGAAGTTATTTATGGGGCGTTGGCGACAATCCCTATTTTATTTGTATGGGTGTATTTGTCGTGGATTGTCGTATTACTCGGTGCAGAATTTACTGTATGTATCAGCCCTGAGAATATCGAGGACACGCCTGATATAGAGGTTTAAATTCACTGCACCTAAGGAGAGCGAGGTGCAGTTACATCCACAATATGTTGCCAACCGTGATTATCACTTAAGTGTTGGCGATGGTCATCAAATCCATGTGCAAGAATATGGTGCGTCTACAGGGATTGCTGTGGTGTTATGCCATGGCGGTCCTGGTGCGGGTCTATGCCCTGAAAATTGCCGCTTTTTCGACTTAGAACGTTTTCGAGTGATCATGTTCAGTCAGCGCGGTTGCGGTCACTCAACACCCCATGATAGTTCAACCAATACCACCTCAGAATTAGTTGCCGATCTCGAGTATTTACGCCAGCAACTGGGTATTGAAAAGTGGCTGGTGTGTGGTGAGTCATGGGGTGCCACTTTGGCACTTGTCTATGCTATTCATCACCAAGAGCATGTTGCAGGGCTTATTTTACGGGCTAGCTTTTTAGCATGTAACAGTGACTTCGAGTGGCTTTACACAACAAAAGGAGCCGGCGCGCATTTTTACCCTGAGTGCTTTAATGAATTTGCACATGATTACACTGATTGGCGTGCCTTACTCGACTTTTATCAGCAGCAACTAAACAATGATGATCAAATTAAAGCCAGTAAATTTGCCAAGTTATGGTGTCATTGGGAGCAGGTGCTATGTCATGGTGAGCCTTTGACAAACTGGAGTTTACAGGAGCCCCATGTCGGGTTAAATCAAGCAAAGTTAATGGTGCATTACTTTCGTCATCGCTGTTTCATTGAAGAAGGCTTTATCGCAGAAAATGCACATTTACTGACTCATTTACCGATTTGGTTTATTCATGGCCGCGCCGATTTGATCTGTCGATATAGTGCCGTACAGCAGCTTGCTGAACAGTTAAATGCACAATTATTGATTTTAGATGGCATTGGGCACAGCAGCGATAATCAGGTATATTTGGCGGCAATGCGACGTGCCGCAGATTTAATGTATATCAAGTTATCGAGGGATCAATGCAAGGCTTAATTCAAAGAGTAAAACAAGCAAAAGTAGAAGTGGCAGGCGAAGTAGTGGGTGAAATTTCACAAGGTATTTTGCTGCTATTAGGTGTTGAAAAACAGGATACCGAGCAAAGCGCCCAGAAGCTTTTACACAAAGTCAGCAATTACCGCATTTTTACCGATGAACAAGGAAAGATGAACTTAAGTTTGAATGATATCAAAGGTGAGCTTTTAGTGGTTTCGCAGTTTACCTTAGCAGCCGACACTAAAAAGGGCATGCGTCCAAGCTTTTCAAGTGCTGGCACGCCAGAGCAAGCCAATACGCTCTATGAGTATTTTATTGCAGAGGCTAAAAAAGCAGGCTTAACAGTGGCTACAGGGCAATTTGGTGCTGATATGCAAGTAAGCCTATGTAACGATGGTCCAGTTACTTTTAATTTATCTGTGTAATACCAACCCGCAATAATACTTAATCATTTTGAGGGATTAAACCTGTCGCTAACTGCGTTAAAAATTTCTCATTTAGAACAACTAAATAACGAAATTTTTGCCTTGTTATCAACGAGGTTTTATTGCCTCAAAATAGACTACTTAATTAAGCGGATTGGTATAAGTATTTTTATTTTTTGATCATCACGATATGATTCACGTAGTCGGGGATTTTTACAATGCTTGGGCGCTTGCCAAACTCGGTGATTAGCAGGTGCTCAAGTTGTTTTAGTTGCGATGGGTGATTGGATAAAAAATTAATGAACAACAAGCCATCTTTTGCCATCGCTGCTCTTAGTTTGGTGTAAAACAGGTGCTTGTATAAAAATAATGGTGCATCTACCTCACTGAATAAATCTAAGATGATCCAATTGTATTCGTTGTTTTGCTCTAATACTTGCTGCGCATCAAAACAGTGCAGGTTATTGGCATGGTCGCCACCAAAGTAACGTTTATAGCAGTGAATTATGTCGGGGTTTTTATCAACCGATGTCAGTTGGCTATCAGGGTAGGTGTGCTGTAAGTAGTTACGAATAGCACCACCGCCTAGGCCTAATTCTAAAATCTTTTTCGGTTCCTCTAAGTCTTGCCAAAGCTTTGCAAGGTATTGTAAATGAGGGAAAAGTAATCTGGCAGGTCGGCGTTTTTCAATGACCGATTGCAGGGTTTCGTTGATCAGTAACCAGCGTAATTGGTTAAGTTGCCTAACTTGAATACTGTAATTGCCTTGTTTATGCCAATAAATGAGCTGCCCTAATCGGTGACAGTCCTCAATAAAACTATGTTTTACTGCGCCACTGGGTTCAAGAAAATGTTCCATATTTCGGGCCTTTAGCGTGTTATTATAATAATTAGACAATTATTTCAGCATAGACCAGTAAGCATAAAGTGCAATTGTGCATTAGTTTTTACAGCCATGAATAATAATTTAGGCTGGGTCACCAAAGTATTATTCCAACTTGATAGAAGATCGCGTATCGTAATTCGCATTGCAAAGGCCACGACAGAAAAACAACAGACCCGTGGCTGAATTATCACAGGAGTTTTTATGTTTAAAGTGACCACCCCGCAAAGCAGCGAAGATTGGCAAGCGTACTATTCATTACGTTGGCAGGTTTTAAGAGCACCCTGGGGCGAGCCGCGCGGTTCTGAACAAGATGACTTAGAGCAAGACGCAGAGCACCGCTTTATCAAAAATAATGATGGCGAAGTATTAGGCGTAGCTCGCCTGCATTTTAATAATCATCAGCAAGCGCAAGTTCGTTATATGGCGGTTGCTGAAGGTAATCGTAACCAGCATATTGGTAGCCGTTTATTACATGAATTAGAAAAAATCGCATGGACTCAAGATGCAGATGAACTGGTATTGTTTGCTCGTGAGCGAGCCCTTGATTTTTATAAGCGTCATGGCTACGAATTAAAGGAAAAAGCACACCTTGCCTATGACGATGTACAGCATTGGAAAATGGTAAAACAAAAACCCTCTGAGCCGGGTTGGTTCCGTCATCCAAACTGGACACAAGTACTACAAAATACGTGGCGTGAGTCGATCCCTATCAGTGATGCAATGGGAATTAAAGTAGAAAGCTACACCGATTGGCAGTTTACTACGCGCGCTGATCTAGATGCGAACTTAAATCTTCATAACACTATGTTTGCCGGCTCGATTTATAGTTTAGCGACCTTAACAGGCTGGGGCGCAACTTACCTAGCGCTTAAAGAAGCTGGCCTTGAAGGGAATATCGTGTTAGCAGATGCCAACATTAAATACCTTAAACCACTGAATAACGATCCTCGCGGGAGTGTTGAGTTGGCTGGCTGTAAAGGCAAGTTGGCGGAGCTAGAGGACAATGGCAAAGCAAGCTACCATGTGCCAGTGAATGTATACGATGGTGATGTGCTAGTAGCAGAATTTGAAGGTCACTTCATCGTTAAAAAATAACGAATATTCAGAGCGAGCTAACTAAAGCTCGCTCTTTAAGTTAAAGCAAGTCAGTTAACATAACAATTAAAGCAAGTCAGTTAACAGAATACCCACACCAAAACGTTCAATATCAGCGTTGTAATCAATCAAGCTCTCGCCATAACCATTGAAGTATTGTGCGTAGCCACGTAATCGGCCCCAAAGAGGGAAAGACCAGTCTAGTTGGATTGCGCCGCGGTTATCTGAATTTAAGTTATTACGGGTCATAAAGCTAAACTCATGCTCGTTGTAACGGTATGCACCCGAGAATTCAAAGTAACCCATGTATTTGTAGATATCAGGGTTGTCATCACCTTTAGCTTCTAGTTCATCATCTTTTTTATCTTCAGGAATGCGGTACCAAGGCTTAAAGCTAAATACAAAGCCATCTTTTTCCCATAAGAAGTCAGCATAAATACGGTTCCACGAACGTGAATTAGGCTGGCTGCGGCCATTAGATTGATGTGAAGCACCAATTGCAATCGCCATTTCATCGCCCCAAAGCACATGCTCAGGATCAAGGTAGTTCACCCAGAAGATCTCTGGTTCGTAGTTTGTTTCACGAAACGGCGATGAAATATCTTTGTTATAAAACTGCCAAAACGATTGCATGGTAAATGCAAAAAATACGCCTTGGTCTTTATCTGAGAAGCCTTCGAAGATAGGCACTTTGATTGATAATTGATATTTTACTTCAAGATTATCAAGTGGCTCGCCATCGACTTCTTCAGCGAGGTCTTTTAGGCCATCAAAAGGGCGCTCATTCGGATTAGATACGTAAGAAAGCGGTAAAATATAGTTACGCTTATGTGGGGTGATCACATTACGGTTTTTCTTGCTCACTTCTTCACGCGCTTTACGTTTGTCTAAAGCGGTGAGCTTTTTGCTTTCATCTAAATCAGAGCACTTTTTACGAAGTTCTTCGAGTGTTTGCTTGCCGTCACCGCCAATAGCTTCGTTCAAAATACACTGCTTTACGAGTTCTAGTGCATCATCTTGTTCGTTAGTTTGTGGTTGTTCAGTTTGAGCAAATACAGGTACAGAAAATAAGCCAGCGGCTGCCAGCCAAATGCGCCATCCCATTGCAGTTCCCTTTCAGTAGACTTGTAAGTAGGTATAATTATAACGATTTTTACATAAGTAACCGTGAACTTGTACTGAATTGTTGAAATTTTAGGTAAATAGAGAGCCCCAAGCTAAGCTTGGAGCCCTGCTGTAACGGCCTAAGAGCATAAGCCGTTGACTCTCACGCAATGAGAAGGGATGAGCTTATAGCTCAAATACATTGGTAAAAAACTTATAAAGTTCGGTACCTTGATTCACGCTTGCTGAAGCAAAATGCAAAATAGCAATGGCGTCTTTATCAAAACTTAATGTTTGTAGCGGCTGCTCAGAAAGGTAGCGCTCCATTCTTAAAATATGGGCGATAGGCTCACCAGCTTTAATATGGCCGCCCAGTGGGGCAAGGTATTCAACCATGCCACCCATAGGTGCATAGTAAGCTACATAATCTTCAAGCATGCAGGCATAGCGTGTCATCGCTTTAGGATGATACGCAGCATCAACTAATACCTCTTTTTGATTGAGGTAACTTAAAATGCTATTTGCATCTTCAAGTGCCGCACTTAAATCGATTTTTTCTTGGCTACCAAGTTCAACAGTGAATGCTTCGACTTGAACAGCAAATTCACGGCCTTGTTTGGCAAGCTCTTCAGACAGTGACCACCATGGGCAGAAACTCGCTTCATCCATCGCGCCATCAAAATCACTTGGGATCAGTAACACATGCTCGATGTTGAAGTAGCTTGCGCTGTCTTTGGCGTATTCAGGGCAATATAAGTGCTTACTCGAGATAGGCCCAGTGTGAAGGTCTAAAACAATATCTGCCTGATGGGCAAGCTTTTGCAAGTTAAGGGCAATACGCTTACCCGTTGTTAGGCTGTAATCAGGGCCTGTTAATTGACTATCGATGTCAGCTACGAGTGCCTGTTTAAACGCCGCTTTAAGGGTCGCATCATCACAGTCTTTGTGCTGTTCAGCAATCTGTGACGGTAACGCTTTATTAAAGCGGTACATGCGGTTCCAGTTGGTGCCCGTAATTGGATCGAAGCGACCTAAAGTAAACTCACCTGATTTTTGATTGCAACCAATAGGGTTGGCATAAGGCACTAGGGTAATATCGCCACGCAGCTTGAGTGATTTTAGCTGCTCAAGCAATTGATAAATTACTGCATTACCTTGTACTTCAGCGCCGTGCATATTGGCTTGTATATACACGTTTGGGCCTGTGCCATCCCCTTTTAAGCGATACACTGGGATTGTCAGAGGTAGGCCGTTGGCAATCTCGCCAACCACAATATTCTCTTGGCTGATTAATTCTTTACTCATGGCGATTACCTTAAATAATAACTGGCATCTTCAGCGCTACGAATGCACTCAATATTGCCTTGTTCAAGGATGTATTCAGCCGCTAATTCGTGGCATAAAAAGTACGGCATACTTTCGGTAAAGCCATACGCGCCACATTGGCTGAATACCAACCAGTCTTGCTCATTTAAATCGCTCGCTAATTGGTGTTCACCTAAGCAATCAAGGGCGGTGCAAAGCGGGCCGTATAAAGTCATTGCCGCAGGCTCAGCCGTCGATTCGCGAAGTAAGGCCGCAGGGAAATCTTGGCTTGTCACAGCTGGGCGAAGTAAATGGTTAATACCGCCTGATAAAATCACCTGCTGTTGATTGTAATTTACTTTACGCTCAACAACTGGCGTTGCGTAATGGCCGCATTCGCCCACCGCATAGCGGCCAAGTTCCATCCAAAGCTCTTTGACACCGGCATCTGCTTTAATGCTAGCCAAAGTCTCAATAAGTGCAGACCAATCGAGTCGGTTAGCACTTTGAGTATAAGGAATGCCTAAGCCACCCCCTAAATCGAGAATATTAAGATTAATGTTTAATGAGCGTGCTAGCTGTTGCAGTGGCGCAATCATCGCGCGCCATAGCTCGGCGAGCTTGTCAGTGCTCAGCATATTGCCCCATTGGAAAATATGCAGACCATCAAAGCTAAGAGCAGGGTAATCACTTGCAGTGAGTGCTTGCCACTCATCGCAGCCCAAACCAAAAGGAGTAAGACTATCGCCGCCAAGTGGATTCTTTTCGCTGTCTGGCCAACGAAGTTGAACACGCAATAGAACTTGCAGCTGACAATTTGCTTTTGTTGCTTGTTCGTTTAACCAGCGCACTTGGTTAATGCTCTCGGCGACAAAAGTACGTACGCCGCGAGCAATAAAATGTGAAATTTGTTTAGGGCTCTTTGCAGGCCCAGTGTTGAGCACGCGCTCGCTATCGATGCCTTGGGCAAGTACTTGCTCAAGTTCACCTTTACTTGCAACATCAAAGTTAAATCCTGCGCTGTCTAAACATTGAATAATGCGAGACAACGGGTTGGCCTTAACGGCATACCAAAGTTTCACATCGGTTTGCGCAGTCAGTTGATTTAAATGTGCAGTTAATTTATCTAAATCATAGATAAAAAATGGCGTATCAAGATGCGCTGAAACTTGCTCAACCGCTTGCTTGATATGCGTGCTCAAAAAGCTCATTAACGTAAAACCTCTTCTAACAGTAATGATGCATCGCTTTGTTCATCACGGTATTTCACGATCAATGCACACGACATGCTAAGACCTTGTTCACGAGCCCATGCATTTGAAGCTGGGCGAGAGCCTGGGATCACAATCGCGTTTTCTGGGATGGCTTCACCTTTGTCTAGCTGGCGCTCATTAACGCAATCGTAAACAGGAATGGTTGCCGATAAACGTACACCCGGCGCAAGTACAGCACCTTTTTTCACAACCACACCTTCAACAATAACGCAGCCTGCACCGATGAATGCGTCATCTTCAATAACCACAGGGCTGGCACCAATTGGCTCAAGCACACCACCTAATTGTACTGCTGCACTTAGATGAACATTTTTACCCACTTGTGCGCATGAACCCACTAATGCGTGGCTGTCGACCATCGTGCCTTCGTCGATGAACGCGCCAATATTTACATATGCTGGTGGCATGATAATGGTGCCTTTAGCAACGTGTGCGCCACGACGAACACTGCTACCACCTGGTACCATACGCACGCCAGCATCGGCTGCAAAGCCTTGTGGAGCTAAGTTGTGCTTATCAACAAAACCACCCGGGAACTCAGTGTTTGTGCCATTTTTAAAGGCTTCTAAAATGCCTTGTTTAACTTCAACATTGGCGTGCCAGTTGCCGTTCTCGTCCTGTGTTGCCGCGCGAACTGCGCCTGATTCTAAGTTGTTTAATAATTCTAACCAGCTCATGATAAAACCTGTTTTTAGTTCCAAGATAAAATTGTGTTGTTTGCGTGGGTGATGCTGTCTGTTTGCTCAAGCTCTAAATGCGTAAGCGGCGGACGTAAATGCGGGGTATTTATTTTACCTTGCAGGTGCATCAGTACTTTTACGGGGATTGGATTTGCCACAGCGAATAAACTTTGAATCGCTTGCGACCAATCGGTGAATAGATTTGGGTATTGACCACTTAAACTGCGTTTAACAAACTCATGGGTTTGACTCGGCCAAGCATTCGCGGCAACCGAAACTAAACCTTTTGCTCCTGCTTGAGCAAAATACGGCATAAGAGCATCATCGCCACTAAATATGGCCAGTGTTGGCGATGCCGTTCTAAAGCCTTCAAATTTGCTAATGTCGCCACTGGCTTCTTTTAAAGCCCAAAGATTTTTGTGGTCAGCAAGGTTTTTGATCACCTGCGGTGAAATCTCAACTGCACTGCGTCCAGGTACGTTATACAGCATACATGGGTGATTACTTGCATCAAGAAGGCTTTCAAACCAATGTGTTTGGCCAACTACCCCAGGTTTTGCATACAGAGGTGAGCCCAATAGATAGCCATGAATAGGTAGTTGGTTGCAGTATTCAACCCAAGCAACTTGTTGCTTGAGGTTCATGCCGCCCACAGCAACCATGAGTGGTACACTCGGTGCTAATTGGCAAACATGCTCAACGATGGCTTGTTGCTCTTTGAGTGAAAGCGCCAGTCCTTCACCGGTACTGCCAAGTAATAAAATGCCGTTATTTGCATCTTGCTGCTCAGCGACCAGTTGTTCAAGGGCCGTGTAATCGACCTCGCCAGATTCAGAAAATGGCGTGACAAGCGCTGTCCATAATGGATAGTCGTTTAAATCAAAATTGTTGATCATCTCTCACGAACTTATAAGGTATTCGAAGAGTTTATGCGGGAACATTTGAATGGAGCCGCATGTCGTCGTTCGAACAAGGTATAATTCGAAGAGCGAATGGGCTTAAAATAATAAAGACGCGACGGCCTTATTATACTAAGACCAGAAGCTCTCCACCAAACTAATCAATAGCACTTTGCTATTGTTGGTGACAGTCGCTGGGATTCAGCCCAGTCGCCCGAAATAAGCACCTCACAAACGGTGTTACTTCTCGGCGTTAATTCCCCTCACGTATGATCAACAGAGTCTGTGCTCTTCCCATACGCTACCTGAATAACGCACCTCTTCCAGCCCTTTATGCTCGCTTTAAAGGTTAAAGCCAACATACTTAAATAGGGTATTTGCAGCGATTAAAGCATTTTAGCCGTCTAGGTGTCAAGGCGAGGAATTTGTTTTTTAGTGACCGAATTTGCAACATGGTTACGTATAACCGTGTTTTTACGTACACTTAGCGCTAACCAAATCAATTGGAAAAATGATGGAAAAATTTAACGATATTTATCAACGAGCCGTATCTCGAAAGGGCAGTGAAGAAATGCTGCAAGCACTGTTATCAAACCCGCTCGACGATGCTGATATTGCTAAAATGCATGACGATTTATGGTTAGAAGAGTTCACGCGTAAAGTCTTTCAAAGCGGTTTTTATTGGTCTGTTATCAATAATAAATGGGCTGGTTTTCGTGATGTGTTTTGGGATTTCAGTGTAGAAAAATTGTTGATGATGCCGCCAGATATGCTCGAGCAAAAAGCCAGTGATGAGCGAATTGTTCGTAATTTTAAAAAAGTACAAACGATCCCAGAAAATGCGTACATGATCCACGAAGTTGCTGAGAAGCATGGCAGCTTTAGCCAATTTATTGCAGATTGGCCTACTGACAATATTATTGGTTTGTGGGCTTATCTTAAAAAGCATGGTGCGCGTTTAGGGGGAAATACTGGCCCATACGCTTTACGAGCGCTTGGTAAAGATACTTTTTTACTTTCTCGGGATGTAGAAGCCTATTTGCGTGCCCATGAGTTGATAGATGGCGGCTTACAAACTAAAAAGTCACTGCAAGCAGCGCAAGGTTTTTTCAACGAATTACAACAGCAAAGCGGTTACAGCCTGCAGGCACTAAGCCAACTAGTGGCCTATGGTGTAGGCGATAATCGTGTGGGTGTCGCAACACGTTAAGGACAGTTATGAAACTGCAAACTCGATACACAGATATTAGTGAACTACTTGCTATCAAGGATATGCCGAGCGCCGTTGCCGAGCCGCAATTACTGCTATTTAATGACAAGCTAGCTGATAATTTCGCAATTAAACACGACAGCGAATTTTTAGCTAAATTGCTATCTGGTTCAACGATAGATAACGACGTTGCGCCGGTTGCTCTTGGTTACTCAGGTCATCAATTTGGTCATTTTTCACCGCGTCTTGGTGATGGTAGAGCGCATTTACTTGGTGCTATTGCAGATAAAGATGGCACATTGTGGGACTTGCAGCTAAAAGGCGCTGGAGCAACAGTGTTCTCGCGCGGTGGTGATGGTCGCTGTGCCATTGGTCCAGCTGTTCGAGAGTACATTATGAGTGAGGCACTTCATGCGCTTGGCATCGCAACTACGCGCTGTTTAGCTGTGGTTACAACTGGCGAAACGGTATATCGTCAGCCACCACGCCCGGGGGCAGTTGTTACTCGCCTAGCTAAAAGTCACATCCGTGTTGGTTCATTTCAATACTTAGCTACACAAGGTGATATAGAAGGGCTAGAGAAGCTCGTTGATTACGCAATTAGCTGCCACTACCCAGGCATTAGCAGTACGGGTGAGCAGCGTTATATTGAGTTTTTAACTGCTGTACTCGATAAGCAAATAGAGCTGGTTATCAGTTGGATGCGAATTGGCTTTATACACGGTGTGATGAACACAGATAATACCTTGATTAGTGGTGAAACCATTGACTATGGCCCTTGTGCGATGATGAATCAGTTTGACCTAGACACGGTATTTAGTTCGATTGACCATCAAGGGCGTTATGCATTTGGAAATCAACCGAATATTGCTAATTGGAATATTGCACGCTTGGCTGAAAGCTTAATTCCGTTACTTGCTGATCAAGAGAGTGCCGTCGAACAACTCTCACCGGTTGTAAATGGCTTTGTAGCTAAATTTAATGATGCATTTAATACTATGTGGCAGCAGAAATTAGGATTAGCTGGTCAGCACGAAGGCGATCATGCTTTAGTTTCAGAGTTGCTAGGTTTAATGAAGCAACATCAGCTCGATTATACTAATACTTTCAATGCTCTGACTGAATCTTTACTTGCGGATTTCGCAATTCCAACTAGTTTAAAAGAGTGGCATAAAAAGTGGAACGTGAGGATTTCGTCTAAAAGTTATGAAACTATGCGCGCTGTTAATCCTGCAGTCATTCCACGTAATCATACTATTGAAATGATCCTAGCGGAATACGAAGCATCGGGAGAAAGTTCATTAAAAGACGCCTTTTTAGAAGCATTTAACGATCCATATGTTTACGATGAGCGTCACTTTGAATGGCTTCAGGCCCCAAAAGATTATGATAAAAATTATCAAACTTTTTGTGGGACCTAGTCATTTAAATTAACTAGGAAAATTCCTATTTATTGAATTTAACTGTATGCTGATTGAGCGCTCTAATAGGCGGTGGTATTATAGATTTTAGGCTAATCTATTGCTTTAAAAGATGATCTCATACGGTATTCGAAGCTGGTTTGGTCATACATTTAATCGCTTATCTACGAAATTAGGCTAGGCTATTATTAGTACCTTAATAGTTATGGATTAATTAATAAGTTGAATGTCAATGCAAAGTAACTAATCGTTTTTTGTATTGTTAAAGTTTTGATTACTCAAAAAATACGAGCTCTTACGAGCTTTATTATGAAAATGGGAAGGAAACAATGAAACTGAAATCACTGACTATAGCTTTGGCACTTGCTGCAACTAGTGCTTCAACATTTGCTGCTGAGAAACAAGGTTTTTATATCGGCGCATTTGGCGATTACTATGATAATTCATGGGAAAATGTTCGCGATTACGCACCAGGCGGCCTTGATGTTGATGATTCAACAGGCTGGGGTTTAGAGCTGGGTTATCGCTTTAGCGATTACTGGAGTGCTCGCTTAGAATATGCTGATATGGATTTTGACTGGACCGCTGAACTAAACGATGGCACATCGATGAGCGGTTCTGAAAGTGGTAAGCGCTACGGTATTGATGGTTTATATCACTTCGGTGGTGGCCCATTTTACGGTATTTTTGGTTTGAAAAACCTTGATGCTGTTGATGAGGATTTAATGTTTGCAAACGTTGGTGCTGGCTACCAACACTACTTCACAGATAACTTTGCTTTCAATGCCGAAACTTCTTTGTACCAAGGCCTTGATCGTGGTTATACCGATGTGGGTGCTAAGTTAGGTTTAAGCTATATCTTTGGTGATCAAAGCAGCTCTGCGGCTCCTGTTGAGCCAGCTCCTGTAGTAAGTGGACCTACAGATAGCGATAACGATGGCGTAATGGACGCTGATGACCAATGCGCAAATACACCAATGACTGATGCGGTAGATAGCAAGGGCTGTACTCTTTATGAAGAAAAAGAGGCAACAATCACTTTACTAGTTACTTTCCCGCATGATGTTGCAGAAGTACCAAATAAATACTTCAGCGATATTGCTGATGTTGCAGCATTTATGAAAGAAAACGAAGGCACATCAGTTGTTCTTGAAGGTCATGCATCAGCAGTTGGTGATGCGGATTACAACATGAAGCTTTCTGAAAAACGTGCTAAAGATGTAGCTGAAGAGTTAGTTAAAGACGGTATCTCATCAGATAGAATCTCTACGGTTGGTTATGGTGAAGAACGCCTGAAGAACAAAGCATATACGCTTGAAGCGCATGCAGAAAATCGTCGTGTTGAAGCACAAATTAGTACGGTTGAACGTGTAAAGGTTATGCGTAAGTAATAGATTACTATTAGCTTATTGTAATTTATTAATAATCTTGAGATTAAAGCTGAACTATTTTTATGGTTCAGCTTTTTTTATACCTTAAAAACGCATTTACTTTTTTAATAAACGCGATACTCTTAAAGGTATACGGCATGGTATAAAAATAAGGTACACTTATATTGATTTGAATCATCGCAGCAAATGGGTGATTATTGTACTATGTTCTTATTGTTATCTCGTGTAATTATCACTAGGTAAATTAGAGTTTTTTTGAGCACTGTTAATTTGGTATGCCATTCTATGGCATTTCGACGGTGCTAAACGTCACTTTTTTAGGTGGTGTTTTGAAATTAACAAATTTATTGTAGTTTTAGTTTATTAAGTTTGGATTAATTACTCATCATCTATCTTGACAGAGTTTAGGCTACACAGCCTTTAGTTACTTAAATGGAAGGGAAGGAAACATGAAACTAAAATCACTAACTATAGCTTTAGCTCTTGCTGCAACAAGTGCTTCTAGCTTCGCTGCTGAAAAGCAAGGTTTTTATATTGGTGCGTTTGGCGATTACTATGATAATTCATGGGAAAATGTTCGTGACTACGCACCAGGCGGTCTTGATGTTGATGATTCAACAGGCTGGGGTCTAGAGTTAGGTTACCGCTTCAGTGATTACTGGAGTGCGCGTCTAGAATACGCTGATATGGATTTTGACTGGAAAGCTGAATTAAACGACGGTACGTCGATGAGTGGTTCAGAAAGTGGTAAGCGTTACGGTATTGATGGTCTTTACCACTTTGGTGGTGGTCCTTTCTACGGTATTTTTGGTTTAAAAAATCTTGATGCGGTTGATGAAGATTTAATGTTTGCTAATGTGGGTGCAGGTTATCAACACTACTTTACAGAGCATTTCGCATTTAATGCAGAAACGTCTTTATACCAAGGCCTAGATCGTGGTTATACAGATGTGGGTGCTAAATTAGGTCTTAGCTACATCTTCGGTGCTCAAAGCGCGCCAGCTGAGCCTGTAGAGCCTGCTCCTACGGTTGTTCCTGTTGCTGTAGAACCAGTAGATAGCGATGGCGATAATATCCCTGATGCAGACGATCAATGTGCAAATACACCAATGACTGACGCTGTTGATGGCACTGGTTGTACGCTATATGAAGATCGTGAAGTAACTAAGAGCTTACTAATCACGTTCCCTAACAACACATCTAAAGTATCTCAACAATACCTAGATGATATTGATGCTGCAGCAGCATTCTTAAAAGAGCACCCAGGTACTGACGTAGTGCTTGAAGGCCACTCTTCATCAGTAGGTAAAGCTGACTACAATAAGTGGTTATCTAAGAAACGTGCTGATGCGGTTGCTAAGAAACTAATCGAAGATGGCATTGATCCAATGCGTCTAACTACTGTTGGTATGGGTGAAGAGCGTCTTAAAAACCCAGCTAACACACCAGAAGCTCACGCCGAAAACCGTCGTGTTGAAGCGAAAGTAACTGTCATTGAACGTGTTAAAGTAGAGCGTTAATCTAACTCTTTACGCAAATTTTAAAAACCCAGCCTAGTGCTGGGTTTTTTCTTTTCTAAGTACTAGGAATTGGTTAGATAGGAATGATTCTTAATAAATATTCATTTGAATAGCGTTTTTTTCTAGTACTATTCATGATATTTATAGTGACTATTAAACTCCTTACTTACCGCATGGATTTTCATCTATACTTAAAAGCTTTATAATTAACTGTCAGAATACTATAAGTACTGGGTCTTAATTGGTATTTAGCTTAATACTACCGAGTACTTTCACGTCACCAAGAGGGCAATATTGTGCTACAAGAATATCGTAAACACGTAGAAGAACGTGCCGCGTTAGGTATCGTACCAGCGCCATTAGATGCTCAGCAAACGGCTGATCTTATTGAATTAATCAAAAATCCACCGGCAGGTGAAGAAGAGTTTATCGTTGATCTTCTAGTTAACCGTGTACCACCAGGTGTTGATGATGCTGCTTACATCAAAGCAGGTTTCTTGGCTGCAGTTGCAAAAGGTGAAGCGAGCTCTCCACTTGTATCAAAAGAAAAAGCAGCTGAGCTACTTGGTACTATGCTAGGTGGTTACAACATCGCGCCTATGATTGACCTTTTAGATGACGAAGCGTTAGCGCCAATCGTTGTTAAAGGTTTATCAAACACATTATTAATGTTTGATGCTTTTTATGATGTAGAAGAAAAAGCGAAAGCGGGTAACGAATTTGCTAAGCAAGTAATCGAATCTTGGGCAAATGCTGAGTGGTTTGTGAACAAGCCTGCAGTTGCTGAAAAAATCTCAGTTACCGTATTCAAAGTAACTGGCGAAACAAATACAGATGACCTTTCTCCTGCACCAGATGCATGGTCTCGCCCTGATATTCCACTGCACGCTTTAGCAATGCTGAAGAACGAACGTGATGGTATCAATCCTGAAAAACCAGGTGAAGTTGGTCCAATCTCACAACTAGAAGAGCTTAAAACGAAAGGTTTACCTCTTGCATACGTTGGTGATGTAGTTGGTACGGGTTCTTCTCGTAAATCTGCAACTAACTCTGTACTTTGGTTCATGGGTGATGATATTCCTCACGTACCAAACAAACGCGTTGGTGGTGTATGTTTAGGCGGTAAAATCGCTCCTATCTTCTTCAACACAATGGAAGACTCTGGTGCATTACCAATCGAACTTCCTGTTGATGAGCTAAACATGGGTGACCAAATCGATATCTTCCCATACGAAGGTGTTGTTAAGCGTCACGGTACTGATGAAGTAATCTCTACTTTCTCTCTTAAATCAGACGTAATTCTTGATGAAGTGCGTGCTGGTGGTCGTATTCCACTAATCATCGGTCGTGGTTTAACTGATAAAGCGCGTGCATCATTAGGTATGGAAGCTGAAGATATCTTCCGCAAGCCTGCTCTTGTAACTGATTCTGGTAAAGGCTTCACATTAGCTCAGAAGATGGTTGGTAAAGCATGTAACATGCCTGGCGTACGTCCTGGCCAATACTGTGAACCGAAAATGACTACTGTTGGTTCGCAAGATACAACTGGTCCTATGACGCGTGACGAACTTAAAGATCTAGCATGTTTAGGTTTCTCTGCAGATCTAACAATGCAGTCTTTCTGTCATACATCTGCTTATCCTAAGCCAATCGACGTAAACACTCACCACACACTTCCTGATTTCATCATGAACCGTGGCGGTGTATCACTACGTCCTGGTGACGGTGTAATCCACTCATGGTTAAACCGTATGTTATTACCAGATACAGTAGGTACTGGTGGTGACTCACATACTCGTTTCCCTCTAGGTATTTCATTCCCAGCGGGTTCAGGTGCGGTAGCATTCGCAGCAGCAACAGGTGTAATGCCTCTTGATATGCCTGAGTCAATCTTAGTACGTTTCAAAGGTGAAATGCAGCCAGGTATCACACTACGTGACCTAGTTCATGCTATCCCTTACTACGGTATCAAAGAAGGTCTTCTTACAGTTGAGAAGAAAGGTAAGATCAACGAATTCTCTGGTCGCGTACTAGAAATCGAAGGTGTTGAGCACCTAACAGTTGAGCAAGCTTTCGAACTTTCTGATGCATCAGCTGAGCGTTCAGCGGCAGGTTGTACTGTTAAACTTTCTAAAGAGTCTATCGCTGAATACCTTGAGTCAAACATCGTAATGCTTAAGTGGATGATCTCTGAAGGTTACGGCGATGTTCGTACTATTGAGCGTCGTATCACAGCAATGCAAGAGTGGTTAGCTAACCCAGAACTTATGGAAGCTGATGCAGATGCAGAGTACAAGCACGTACTTGAAATCGATCTTGCAGACATCAAAGAGCCAATCCTTTGTGCTCCAAATGACCCAGATGATGCGCGTCTTCTTTCAGACGTAACAGGCGAGAAAATCGACGAAGTATTCATCGGTTCTTGTATGACTAACATCGGTCACTTCCGTGCTGCAGGTAAACTACTAGATGGTTTCAGTGGCCGTATCCCAACTCAACTTTGGGTTGCACCACCAACGAAGATGGATAAAGACCAGCTTACTGACGAAGGTTACTACGGTATCTTTGGTCGCGTAGGTGCACGTATCGAAACGCCAGGGTGTTCACTATGTATGGGTAACCAAGCACGTGTTGCTGATAAAGCAACAGTTGTTTCTACCTCTACGCGTAACTTCCCTAACCGTCTTGGTACTGGCGCTAACGTATTCTTAGCATCAGCTGAGCTTGCAGCAGTAGCGGCAATCTTAGGTAAACTACCTACACCTGCTGAGTACCAAGAGTATGCAGATAAGATCAATGCAACTGCAGCTGATACTTATCGTTACCTGAACTTCCACCGTATGCCTCAATACACTAAAAAGGCAGACAAAGTAATCGTTCAGCAAGCTGTTTAATTTTAGCTAAATTAAATGACAAGAAAGCCCGCTTTTAGCGGGCTTTTTATTTTAGATAAAATTTCTAAAATATTTATAAATACGATCTTAAAGCTACATAAATCATCATCAGCGTTTACATAATAACGCAAAAATTTCCTACCAATTGCATTAAAATCCTCGCCAATATTCTCAACGTATTAAGGCGAGATCGAAATGACTACATTAAACAACCAGAACCTTTTACAGCTTCGTTTTGTAAGCCAAGCACATATTGACGCAGTTAAGCCTTCTTTTGCTAACCTACCTGCAAACCCATACGCAGATGGTGAATTTCGTAAGCGTCGTTATTCAGTAATCAAAGTTGTTGATGGTGAATTAAAACTACAACCAACAAAAGCATTTGTGCAAGATGACTCAATCAATACCTTCCAAGGTAATGTTGAGCGTACTTATGAAAATCTAGAAGATAGCTTATTAGCGACTGATGGCATGAAGCAAATCGTTAATCAATTTCGCGATATGACGGGTATCAGTGATGATCGCGTTATTGAAATTCATCAGTTCAGAATGCTTGCGATCGACAGCGACACTCCAGCTGCACCTGAAGGTGTTCACCAAGATGGTTTTGATCACGTATGCGTATGTGGTGTATCACACGAAAACCTAGAGGGTGGTGAGCTACTTGTTTATGAACACCAACAAGCTGAACCATGTTTCAAAATGGAAATTAAAGACGGCATGTTCGCACTGATTAATGACCGTGAAGTATGGCACAACGCTACACCAATGAATAAATTAGACGCAAGCAAAGAAGGTTACCTTGATTGCTTCGTACTAACTGCGTAAGGGTAAACCATGAACTTAACGCAATTACGTCGCCAGTTCCCTGCACTTATGCAACAAGTTGCAGGTCAGTCACCGATTTTCCTTGATGGTCCGGGTGGCTCGCAAGTACCACAGTCAGTTCTAAGCGCTATGAGTGCATATTTGGGTTACTTCAACTCAAACTTAGGCGGTGCATTTTTCTCAAGTGATAAAACGGTAGAGTTAATGGCAAATGCTCGCCAAGCTGCAGCCGATTTATTAAATGCGCCATCTAAAGAGCAAATCGTGTTTGGTGCAAACATGACAAGCTTAACGTTTAGCTTTAGTCGTGCCATCTCACGTGATTGGACTGCTGATGATGAAATTATTGTCACCAATGCTGATCACTTCTCAAACGTATCATCTTGGCAGCAAGCTGCTGAAGATAAAGGCGCGACAGTAAAAACTACCCTTATCAACGAAGCTGATTGCAGCCTAGATATGGCACATTTTGAAAGCCTTTTATCTAGCAAAACAAAGCTTGTTGCTGTGACATATGCATCAAACACCACTGGTTCAATTAATGATATTAAACGCATCGTTGAGCTTGCACATGCTGTTGGTGCGCTAGTTTATGTTGATGCCGTACATTATGCACCTCATGAGCTAGTAGACGTACAAGCACTTGATTGTGACTTCTTAGCCTGCTCTGCATATAAGTTCTTTGGTCCTCACCTTGGTATTGTCTATGGCAAACGTGAGCACCTTGAAGGTTTCACACCATATAAAGTTGAACCTGCAAAAGATGTTGCGCCAGGTCGCTGGGAAACGGGAACACAAAGCTTTGAAGCGTTAGCTGGATTAATTGCTGCTGTTGATTACATTGCTGCAATTAGTGAGCTTGATGATACTCATTCACGCCGAGATAAATTAGCTGCTGCATTTGCTATGACTAAACAGCACGAAATGACATTAAGTAAGCATTTCTTAACGCGTTTAGCTGATTACCCGCGCATCAAGTTATTTGGTATTGATGATCTAGAGCGCGTAGCTTCACGCACACCGACTTTTGCTTTAACGTTTGAAGGCATCGAGCCACGCGTTGTGTCTGAATTTTTAGGTAAGCAACATATTTGCGTGTGGGACGGTAACTTTTATGCACAAGGTCTATGTAAGCAGCTAGGTGTATTAGAAACCGGCGGTGTAGTACGCATTGGTTGTATGCATTACAACACTATTGATGAGCTTGATAAGGTTTTCGATTTATTTGATCAATTACTGGCAGATTAAAGCTGAGCTTTAATTAAGTTATAAGCAGCCCGAGTGGGCTGCTTATTACCGCTAGGATTGTGGTTGTCCATAAATTTGTTCTGCACGGTTGAATAAGACCCACGAGGTTAAAATATACTTGTCATTTGAAATAGGCTTATTACCACGGTGCGTGTGGGTAAAATAGCCCGGCGCTACGACCATAGTACCTTGTTTTGGCGATATTTTTCGTTGTTGATAGTAAAACTCTGTTTCACCACCTTCATCTACATCATTTAAATAAAACATAAATAATAACACGCGATGAAGGGCCTCGTTATGGCCTGCTTGCGGGTATACCTCACTATGCCAATAAGGGTAACCACCTTTATTGATATCGTATTTTTGTGCTTGAATAGGGCCCATACGAAAAATCTGCTGCACGAGTAATGGCAATTGTGGTTTGCCGACTTCTTCAAAGTTATCTTGTGTTAGGTCAACAGGTTTGCCTGTTTGCGGATGGTAAACCTTTAAACCAAAGGCGCCAATCATCATAAAAATATGCTCTTCAAGGTATTTGAAGACGTAACCCGCAGTCGTTTGTTGAATATGCTTAAGTTGCTCAGCGTATTCAGAGTGATTATTAAGGTATAAATCGCGGCTGTCTTTTTTCGCTAAATCTACTCCGCCTGAGGTAGTGCCTTGTTTTAAATGCGGGCTTTGTTCAAATACCGTGATAAAGTTGTCGCAAAATTCTTTGCTGAGGGCGTTTTCGTATACGCGAATAAAGTCCGTCATGAGCTACCTTTAGTTTATATTTTTTATAGGGTTACTATGTTTACTGAAACTATCACACCACGCTTTAGCGAAACAGATGTGCTAGGGCACATCAACAATACAGTACTCCCTGTATGGTTTGAAGCCGCCCGAGCGCCTATTTTCAGGTTTTTTACGCCTGATTTAAACCCTTATGAGTGGAAACTGATCATTGCTAAGGTTGAAGTAAGCTTTGTGGGTGAGTTGTTTTATGGTCACGATGTCACAGTGAAAACCAGTGTTGAGCATGTCGGCTCAAGTTCATTCGTACTGCGCCAAGAGGCTTGGCAGCAGGATAACTGCTGTGCCGTTGGTAAAACCGTACTAGTACGTTACGACTTTGCAAATAAATGCTCGCAAAAACTTGATGAGCAAGAAAGGGCAGACCTTACAGCGCATCTAATCGCTGATGAATAAGCCATTTTTTGCCGACATTTATGTGTGCTTGGGGTAAAATGCGCCTTCATTATTTTGACTGAGTAATTTTGGGTTACACGCAATGCTGTTAATGATCGACAATTATGATTCGTTTACATACAACCTAGTGCAATATTTTCAGCGCTTGGATCAAGATGTATTAGTTAAACGAAACGATGAGATCAGTATCGCTGAGATTAAACAGCTTAACCCAGAGCACGTCGTACTTTCACCTGGGCCCTGTTCGCCAAACGAAGCGGGTATTTCTTTACAAGTGGTGGAACAACTAAAAGGGCAGTTGCCAATTCTCGGTATTTGCTTAGGGCACCAAACCATTGCTCAGGCTCTGGGTGCTGATGTTATTCGCGCTAAGCAAGTGATGCATGGCAAAACATCATTAGTTAAGCATAGCAACCAAGGTGTGTTTAATGGTTTAGCTAACCCGCTGACGGTGTGTCGTTATCACTCACTTGTGGTTGATAAACAAAGCTTACCTAGTGACTTCACTATTACTGCATGGACAGAACAAAATTCTGATTTTGATGAAATTATGGGGATCATGCATAATGATTTAGCACTTGAAGGCGTGCAATTTCACCCCGAAGCAATTTTGACCCAACAAGGGCTTGAATTACTTGCTAACTTTTTAACTCGCTTCTAATCTTAGGCTAGTGAATTAACAAATATGACCGACAATACGCCTGTGCAAATGACTGAAGAAACCCGACAACAAAGGACTGCGATGGTGCTTAATGAGCGCGCGCACGATCTTTTGCTTGGTCATAGTTTTGCGCAGCGCCAAATTGGCTTTATTCATACCTTAGAAATCGATTATGGCGAGTCAATGGAGCAACGTACTTTATTAGAAGTAGAAGTTGCTGCTGAAAAAAAACGTCAGAAGGTAAGCACGGCGCATCATAAATATCGTGCTCAAGCGAGTAAGCAGTTACATCAAGTTATTGAAACAGCGATGAATAAGCAGCTTGAAGATATTGATACTGTAATTCACGAAACAATTGGTATCCAAGATAGCGTACCTGCTATTTTAGATATTTTAGCTGTACGTTCAGCTTCAGTGGGTCGACTTGAGCCTTTGGTTAAAGATTTAAGCTGGCTGGGGCGCGAGCTAGTCGCGTTTGTGAACTTGCCTTTTTACCGTCAACAACGTAATAAGCATACTTCCGTTAAAGTTGATAACCCGCTTTTAGCACTTCGTTACATTGGTTTAGATAACTTGAAGTTTGTCGTGCCGACATTTGCTGTACGCCACTGGATGCCTCATAGTACTGAGCCATTCCCGCTTTTAAAGCGTCGACTAAGAGATAATTCAATGGCGTGTGCCATTGCAGCGCAAGAAATAGCAAAGCTAAATGGCGTAAATGAAGAACATGCATTTACGCTTGGAATGCTGCTTGATGTTGGGAAGATTGCCTTAGTACGTTTGTATTTACGCACTTTTGAGCGAGTTTGGCAGCGTAAAGTAACTATGGCGCGTGATGAACAAAAGAAAGACTTACATACCGCATTATTAGAGCTCAAGCCTGATCCTTTGTTTTTAAGTAGTTTGCTTAGCAAGTTGTCATTAAAAGTAACCGCAACAGTAATTGAACAAATGGCCTTTAGGTATTTACCATTTAATGCGGTGATGCAGCAGTTAACGACTCCATTAGCTAAAAACGATGAATATTTGCCGCTTACCAAGGTGATTTTAAAAGCACGTTGTTACGCTCAGTTTTTAAGTTTAAATGAGCATCAATTGGTCGAAAGTGACGAAACTGAGCGTTGGTTTGCACACTTCGATTTCACTAAGGAAGAGCTTGAACAGTTAGCTAAATGCAATTTTGAGCACTTTCATATCCAAATTAATTAAAAAAATTGTTAATTTTTTTGCGACTATTCATTCATTGTTTATCAATCCACAGCGACAAAGTTTTTGTCATTAGCCAGTGCTTGGCTCACTAGCCTTACGCCTTTTTGTAGTATTTCGAGCAAAAAAAGGCCTTCAAATAGTTATTCACTATCCATGAAAAAATATCTCAAGCCCTTTGTTTTCAAGGCCTGCATGAAAGTTTTCTAAGAGACATAACGAAAATTTTCTGAAATAATGGATGAATGAAAATTGAACCAAAGAGTAATTTTGGTGATTTTGCGCTAAGCTCAATCGGCTAAGTAAAATGGCTTAGTTTTGCTTTAAAGCGCCACCAAACTCTGTGTGTGCTTACAATTATGAGGATATAAAATGACAGTCAATCGCGAATTATTTGATCAAGTAATGGTTCCAAACTATGCACCATCAAGTGTTATTCCAGTTCGAGGCGAAGGTTCTCGCGTATGGGACCAAGAAGGTCGTGAATTTATCGATTTTGCGGGTGGTATTGCTGTTAACTGTCTTGGCCATTGTCACCCAGCTCTTGTAAGTGCATTAAAAGAGCAAGGCGAAAAGATTTGGCACTTATCAAATGTAATGACTAATGAGCCAGCGCTTCGCTTAGCTAAAAAGCTAACTGATGCAACGTTCGCTGAAAAAGTATATTTTGCTAATTCAGGTGCAGAGGCAAATGAAGCGGCACTTAAACTTGCACGCCGTTTTGCACTTGATAACTTTGGTGAGCAAAAGTCACAAATTATCTCATTCAACAAAGGTTTCCACGGCCGTACTTTCTTCACTGTAACAGTAGGCGGTCAAGCTGCATACTCTGATGGTTTTGGTCCAAAACCTGGTGATATCGTTCACTGTGACTACAACCATTTAGCGGCATTTGAAGCGCTTATCTCAGACAATACTTGTGCGGTAATGATGGAACCTCTACAAGGTGAAGGTGGCATTATTTCGCCAACTGCTGAGTTTGTTGAGGGTGTTCGTGAACTGTGTACTAAACACAATGCACTACTAATCTTTGATGAAGTACAAACCGGTGTTGGCCGTACGGGTGAGCTTTATGCTTATCAAGGTCTAAATGTAACTCCAGATATCTTAACGACTGCAAAAGCATTAGGTGGTGGTTTCCCTATCGGTGCGATGATCACCACAACTGATATTGCTAAGCACTTAAAAGTGGGTACTCATGGTTCTACTTACGGTGGTAACCCACTTGCGTGTGCAGTAGCTGAAGCTGCATTCGACACAGTAAATACACCAGAAGTACTTAACGGCGTTAAAGAAAAGTCAGCGTTATTCCGTGAGTTACTAACTGCGATTAACGAAAAGTACAATGTATTCACTGAAATCCGTGGCGAAGGTCTATTAATTGGTGCTGTAGTAACAGAGCAATTCAAAGGTCGTGCAAAAGAGTTTTTAGTGGCTGGTACTGCAGAAGGCGTTATGTCTTTAGTGGCTGGCGCTGATGTTGTTCGTTTCACTCCGTCACTTGTAATTCCAGAAGCTGATATCCGCGAAGGTATGGCTCGTTTCGAAAAAGCAGTTGCAAAAGTCGTTAACGGCTAAACGAAACTGTCATTTCAGGGCAAGCTAAGCTTGCCCACATTTCTTAATTTACCGTTATTTATAAGGGAGCAAGCGGACTTATGATGATCCTTCGCCCAATCCAGCAAAGCGATTACCAAGCGTTAGTAAAGATTGCTGATGAGTCAGGCCATGGCTTTACGTCTTTGCCTAATAATGAAGAGTTATTACAAAAGAAAATCGATCATTCTGTCAGCTCATTTGCAAAAGCAGCACAGCAGCCAGGTGATGAAGGTTACTTGTTTGTTCTTGAAGATAGCGAAACGGGTGAAGTTGTAGGGACTTCGGGTATTGAAGCCGCTGTTGGTTTAGATGATGCTTTTTATCATTATCATTTAAGCAAAGTAATTCATTCTTCTCGTACGCTAGACGTGTATAAAGCCGTTGATATTTTAACTCTGTGTAATGATTACACCGGTGCAACTGAGCTATGTACATTATTCTTAAAAGATGGCTACCGTAAAAACAATAACGGTAAATTGCTTTCAAAAGCACGTTTTATGTTTATTAATCAACATAGAGAACGTTTTGCTGACACCGTCATTGCTGAAATGCGTGGTGTGTCTGACGAAAGCGGCGAAAGCCCATTCTGGCAATGGCTAGAAGAGCACTTTTTCTCAATGGACTTTCCAACGGCAGATTACTTAACGGGTATTGGTCAGAAAGTATTTATTGCTGAGTTAATGCCTAAATACCCAATTTACGTCAACTTACTGAGCAAAGATGCACAAGCTGTGATTGGTCAAGTACATGACAACACACGCCCTGCGATTGAACTATTAAAGAGCGAAGGTTTTACCTTTAATGGTTATGTAGACATTTTTGATGCAGGTCCAACTGTTGAAGCAAAAGTAGATAACATTGCTACAGTGAGAAACGCCCACACAGTTAAAGTTGAAATTGGTGAAAGCCAAGGCGACACCACGGTATTGTTAGCAAATGATAAAATTGCTGATTTTAGAGCAACCGTGACTCAAGTTAGCCTATCATGCGATGCCGATAGCATCACAATCTCAAGTGAATTAGCAAAAGCACTTCACTTAGAAGCGGGTGATTCAGTATCACTTGCAGAACTATAGAATTCAGGAGACATATTAATGACTCATGCAGCGCAATTTATTAATGGTCAATGGCAAGCAGGCCTTGGTCATACTTTTCAATCTGTAAACCCAGCAAATAACGATGTAATTTGGCAAGCAAATACGGCAACCACTGAACAAGTAGACGGCGCAGTCGCTGCTGCACGTGAAGCGTTTTACAGCTGGGCTGATAAAACATTTGCAGAGCGTTTAGCGATTGTAAAAACATTCGCAGAAACACTGAAAGAGCACAGCGAAGAATTAGCGATTGCTATTGCACAAGAAACCGGTAAACCACTTTGGGAAACACGTACTGAAGCAGGTGCGATGGTGGGTAAAATTGCTATCTCTGAAAAAGCTTTTTTAGAGCGTACAGGCGATGTTGAAAACCCAATGCCACAAGGTCGCGCGATGATCCGTCACAAGCCTCATGGTGTTGTAGCGGTGTTTGGCCCTTATAACTTCCCTGGTCACTTGCCAAATGGTCACATTGTACCTGCACTATTAGCAGGCAATACCGTGGTATTTAAACCGTCTGAGCTAACGCCAGCAGTTGCTGAGTTAACGTTAAAGTTATGGCAAAAGGCGGGTCTCCCTGCAGGTGTAATCAACCTTGTGCAAGGTGAAGTAGAAACGGGTAAAGCGCTTGCATCTCATAAAGGGATCGACGGTTTATTCTTTACTGGCTCTTCGCGCACTGGTCATATTTTACATGAACAATTTGCTGGTCAGCCGGGTAAAATCTTAGCCTTAGAAATGGGTGGTAATAACCCGCTTATCGTTACTGATGTTGCTGACACTAAAGCGGCTATCCACGATATTATTCAATCAGCATTTATCTCTACAGGTCAACGTTGTACGTGTGCGCGTAAGTTATTCTTACCTGCAGGCGAGCAAGGTGATGCCATCTTAGCGGGTCTTATTAAAGCAACTAAAGCTATTAAAGTCGGTGACTACGACGCAGAAGAGCAACCTTTCATCGGGTCAATGATTTCTTCAGCGGCAGCAGCTGGTATGGTTACAGCACAACAGCAACTTGTTGAGCTTGGCGCTGAAGTGTTAGTTGAGCTAACGCACAAAGAAAATACCGGCTTTGTAACACCGGGTATTTTAGAGTGTACAAATGTCGCTAACTTCCCAGACGAAGAGCACTTTGGACCACTTCTTAAAGTATTCCGCTTCACTGATTTTGATGCCGCTATTGATAAAGCGAATGACACAAGCTTTGGTTTATCAGCTGGTTTATTAAGCGACAGCGCAGCAGATTACGACCATTTCCTTCGTCGTATTCGCGCAGGTATCGTAAACTGGAACCGTCCTATCACAGGTGCATCAAGTGCAGCACCATTTGGTGGTATTGGTGCATCAGGTAACCACAGAGCAAGCGCATATTATGCTGCTGACTATTGTGCATACCCTGTCGCTTCGGTAGAGCTTGAAAAAGTAGCAATGCCAGCGACATTAAGCCCAGGCTTAAAAATCGATTAATAATCGTAAATCATTATAAAAAGCAGCTTCGGCTGCTTTTTTTGTATGAGATGCTTGGCAAAGGTAGCAATTAAAAGCGCTTTCTGCTTAAATCTAAAGAGATAGTTTTTTATTAGGTGTGCAGTCGTATGGTTTTAGATAGGCAAGGGTACGATGATCTTGTCATGTATCTCACTCAAAATTTAGCGCTTTTTGAGAAGCCGGGTCAAATTAAACCAGGAGCTCCAACAGTGTTAGAGCTGATTGAAGACGTGATAGCAGAAAATGTCATGTTACTTTGCGAGCAACACACAGAGCTTAATACTGAACAACGTAGCCAAATTGTTCGCGAAGTCGACGGTATCGTATATGACTTACAAGAAGTGCTGAGCAGCGTTACAAATCACACAGTAACCGTTGAACAACACGCGTTTATTGATGAGTTTGCTGGATTAGTAAAAAACTTATTCGATAGTGCTGTTGTCGAAAGTGCCTAACTTATAAAGCACAACACAATTTCTAGTCTTTAAGCGAGCAGCTCAAAGTTAGCAACTCGCTTTCCTTTAAAGTTCACCTCTTATCCCTTGCATCTGTGTGTGACTTGCTTACAATCAAGCAAAATAACTTTAAGAGATAAAGCACATGCAAGCGAATGTAAAATGGGTAGAAGGCGATACGTTTATTGGCCTTTCAAATTCAGGTCACAATGTAGTTTTTGATGCCGGTAGCGATAGCGCTGCGCCAAGCCCAATGGAAATGGTTTTAATGTCAGCGGGTTGTTGTTCATCTGTTGATGTTGTTAGTATTTTAAAAAAAGCAAAACAGTCATTTTCTGATGTGCAAGTTAAGCTATCTGCAGAGCGTGCTGAGTCAGCACCTCGCGTGTTTACCAAGATTAATCTACACTTTGTGGTTACCGGTGATAATGTCTCTGAAAAGCACCTTGCAAGAGCGGTACAATTATCTGCTGAAAAGTATTGTTCTGTAGCCTTAATGCTTGATAAGACAGTAGAAATTACGCATAGTCATGAAGTTGTGCAAGAACAGGTAAAATAACGCTTTTTCCGAGCAGGAAATTCGTATAAAATCCGCGAACTTTTATTTCTGCTGGTGCAGGTTTCACTCGTTTTAAGGTTGGTTTAGCATGAATAAACCCTTCGATAAAATTAAGCTTCATGGCTTTAATAACTTAACTAAGAGCTTAAGCTTTAGTATTTACGATATTTGTTACGCAAAGACGGAACAACAGCGTAAAGAATATATTGAATATATCGACGAACAGTACAGTGCTGATCGCCTTACCGATATTTTAGGTGAAGTTGTGGATATTATTGGCGCAAACATTCTAAATGTTTCTCGCCAAGATTATGATCCGCAAGGTGCCAGCGTGACAATCTTGATCTCTGAAGAGCCAATTGAGCAACAAACAACGTATGACGTTGATGAGGCGCCGGGCCCTCTTCCTGAAACAGTAGTAGCGCACTTAGACAAGAGCCACATCTGTGTTCACACATACCCAGAAGCACACCCTGATGATGGTATTTGTACGTTCCGTGCTGATATCGAAGTATCAACGTGTGGCATTATTTCGCCATTAAAAGCGTTAAACTTCTTAATTCACAGCCTTGAGTCTGATGTTGTAACAATTGACTACCGCGTACGTGGTTTTACTCGTGACGTAGATGGTGTTAAACACTATATCGATCACGCAATTAACTCAATTCAGAACTACATGACTGAAGATACCAAAGAAGCGTACCAAATGATGGACGTGAACGTGTATCAAGAGAACTTGTTCCACACGAAGATGATGTTAAAAGAAACTGACTTGAATACTTACCTATTCGGTGTTTCTACAGCAGATCTTTCTGAAGAAGAAGAAGAAGTTATCTACTCTAAGCTGACCCGCGAGATGCAAGAAATCTTCTACGGTCGCAACTTACCAGACACTGAGTAAGTCACTAAAGCTTTAAAGAAACGGCGCGTAATGTAAGTTACGCGCCGTTTTTTTATGCCTCATTGACTGCACTTATCTGTGCTTATATGCTGATTAAAAGGCCAATTTAAGGATAGATATGTCAGTTGTTCTCTCGCAGTCAGTATTTTTAGCAGAGCAAGTGCGTGACCATGAAGGACCCGCAGCTAAGCGTTCTGGTATCACCTTGTATGAGCTTATGGAGCGAGCAGGGCTGGCGACTTATCAGCAAGCTATCAGCTATTTTCCTAAGGCAAGTACATTCGTTGTGTTAGCGGGCGTTGGTAATAATGCCGGCGATGGTTATGTTGTTGCTCGTTTAGCTAAACAAGCGGGCAAACAGGTTACGGTTATTGCAGCAATACCTGATAAACCGCTCAAAGGTGATGCGCTCAGTGCTCAGCAAGCTTGGCTCAACGCAGGAGGGACAATTACCGCTGATGCCAGTGCTATTGAGCAAGCAGATATCATTATTGATGGCCTGCTTGGCACGGGAATTCAAAGCAATGTGCGCGAGCCTTTTTTACAGCTGATTAAAGCTGCCAACGAAAGCCAAGTGCCGATAGTTGCTATTGATCTACCTTCAGGCATACATGCCGACACAGGTGTCGTACAAGGAGTGGCAATAAAAGCCGCGCTCACTGTGACTTTTGTAGGTATTAAACAAGGTTTAGTGACAGGGCAAGGGCGAGAGCATACAGGGACGCTAGAGTTTAATGATTTAGGTATTGAAGATGCCTTTTTAAAACTGACATCACCCACGGCAGAGCTTATCAATTATCAGACACAGCCGAGGCTTTCTGATCGCGATAACAACAGCCATAAAACCAGCCATGGTAAATTGCTGTGTATTGGTGGTAATTCAGGGACTGCAGGCGCTATTCGTTTAACCGCAGAGGCAGCGCTTCGCACCGGTGCGGGTATGGTCAAAGTGTATACCCATAGTAGCTCTATTCTACCAGTGAGTATTGGCCGGCCAGAACTAATGGTGACAGATACAAACCTGATTAGCGCCCTAGAGTGGGCAACTTGTGTTGCTATTGGCCCTGGACTTGGTCAAGACACTTGGTCGGAAACAACCTTTGAAACCGTCATGCAGTATTGCTTTACTAATAACAAGCCACTGGTTATTGATGCTGATGCACTTAATTTAATAGCTCAACATGCTTCGTCATTTCCATTGGCTAATACCGTTATTACACCACACCCCGGTGAGGCAGCAAGGTTACTTAATTGTCGCGCTCACGATATTGAAGAAAATCGCTTTCATGCGGTAAAGCAGCTCGCACGTAGCTATACCACTACTTGTGTACTCAAAGGTGCTGGCAGTTTAATTGCTGATAATAACCAAACATGGGTGTGTACCGACGGTAACCCTGCACTTGCGGTTGGTGGCAGTGGCGATGTATTAACAGGTATCATAGCGGCACTAATCGCACAGGGGCTTACTCCTCAGCAAGCAGCTTGCTTAGGCGTAACCTTACATGCAAAAGCCGGTGACATTGCCGCAGAACGTGAAGGCGAAAGAGGCATGTTAGCGAGTGACTTGTTTGTGATAGTGAGGGAGTTGGTTAACTGAGCCGTCAGCCGTCAGCCG
>NZ_PNDF01000089.1:0-5029 GCF_005887195.1 Pseudoalteromonas sp. S1650
GCACGGGCAATAGCTGCGGCAACGGCTGATTTGCTGTCTGTATCATCAGATTTAGCTTTAACTCGGGCGAGTGCATCGGCCACTTTTTGTTTTTCGTCATCTGACTTAGCAGCCGGCTTACGTTTGTGGCGGTTTTGACGCTCTTCTTGTTCGCGCTCTAAACGCTCTTTACGCGCTTCAAAACGCTCTTTTGCTCGCTCTGCTTTGATTTGCTCTGCTTGCTGCTCTTTTATCTCTGCTTTAGCAACACGGTAGTACTGTACCAGGGGGATTTCACTTGGGCATACATAAGCACAGGCACCGCATTCAATACAATCGAATAAGTTGTGCTCGTTGAGTTTGTCGTATTCTTTTGACTTAGCGAACCATTGTAATTGCTGAGGTAATAATGACGCAGGGCAGGCGTCAGCACAGGCGCTACAACGAATACAGGCTTTTTCATCACCCGGCTCAGCAAGTTCTTGGTGATCTGGCGCTAAAATACAGTTCGTTGTTTTAACCACACCAATGCGCACGGTAGGTAGAGTAAAGCCCATCATTGGACCGCCCATGACCACACGTTGCTGTGGAACCGGTGAAAAACCTTGGCAGTCTAATAAATGTTTAATTTCGGTGCCTAGTAAAGCCCACACATTACCTTGTTTGTGAATGGTGTTACCCGTTACCGTCACGACACGTTCTATCAGTGGTTTACCTTCATATACGGCTTGATTTACCGCAAACAAGGTACCGACATTTTGCACCAACATACCAATATCGGCAGGAATACTGCCACTTGGGACTTCTTTGCCCGTTAGCAGTTTAATTAGCTGTTTTTCACCGCCAGAAGGGTAAACCGTTGGTACTGTTTGCACTATGATGCTGTCGTTATGATGTGCAGCTTGTTTCATGGCTGCAATGGCATCGGGTTTATTATCTTCAATACCAATAATTGTCAGCTGTGGACTTAACAGCTGCTGCATTAATTCAATACCGGCAACTATGCCATCAGCATGTTCGCGCATTAGCATGTCATCAGCGGTAATATATGGCTCACACTCAACGGCATTAACAATTAAAAACTCAATGGCTTTACGGGTATCTGCTTTTACATAGGTTGGGAAACCTGCGCCGCCCATACCGGCAATACCGCTTTGATGAATAACATCAACAAGTTCATCATGTGACAGTGCTTTGGCATCAGTCACAGGGTTAAGCTCGCACCAGTTATCCTCACCATCTGGTTCAATAATAACGCTAAGCTCAGGCAACGCTGATGGATGAGCTGACGGCATTGGACAAATATCGCTGATCAGCCCAGATGTTGGCGCGTGCACAGGCACAGACCAATTGCCGCTTGGTTTAGTTAATGCTTGACCTTTAAGAACCTGCTGGCCTTTTTCAACAATCAGCTTACCGTTAGCACCAATGTGTTGTTTTAGTGATACAACAAGTTTGTCTGGTAGCGGCAGTCTTGTAATGGCTTGCGTTGTTGATTGTTGTTTTTGACCCGGTGGGTGAATACCACCAGGAAATGGCCACACTTTACCTTGTTTAATTTGATCTATTAGCTTTTCCATCTGTGCTCCTAATCTACCTGAGTCACAGGGATTGCGTTTAATTGCCATTTCCAGGTTTGTTTGGTTTCTTTAACAGGCAGCATATCAATACAGTCTACAGGGCATGGTTCAACACATAAGTCACAACCGGTACATTCATCGATTAATACAGTGTGCATTTGGCGAGTTGCGCCAACGATGGCATCAACAGGGCAGGCTTGAATACATTTGGTACAGCCAATACATTCATCTTCACGAATATAGGCAACGGTTTTAATAGGATCTGCTTGCTCACCGCCTGCCAGCGGTTTTGCTTCTACACCCATTAAATCAGCGAGTTTTTTTACCGTGGCTTCGCCGCCTGGCGGGCACTTATTGATTTCGTCACCATTGGCAATTGCTTCTGCATAGGGACGACAGCCTGGGTAGCCACATTGGCCACACTGTGTTTGCGGTAAAATGGTATCAATTTGGTCAACAATAGGGTTACTCTCAACGCGAAAACGCACGGCGGCAAAACCTAAAATTAAACCAAATATTAGCGCTAATGAACCTAACGCTATCAAAGCATAAAACAAGGTCATATTAAAACTTCACTAATCCTGTAAAACCCATAAAGGCCATCGACATAAGGCCTGCGGTGATCATCGCAATTGAAGCACCCTTAAAAGGAGCAGGGACATCAGCCGCAGCTAAACGCTCACGTAATGCGGCAAACAGTATTAACACCATAGAGAAACCCACTGCGGCACCAAAGCCATACACGGCCGATTGTAAGAATGAGTGGTCTTCTTTGATATTAAGTAGGGCAACACCTAAAACAGCACAGTTAGTGGTAATAAGCGGTAAGAAAATCCCTAATAAGCGATAAAGTGTCGGGCTGGTTTTTCTCACCACCATTTCGGTAAATTGCACGACAACAGCGATAACCAAAATAAAGCTCATGGTACGCAAAAATTCGATATCCAGCGGGATCAAAATATAATGATTCACCAGATAACTGGTCACGGAGGCAAGTGTAAGTACAAAGGTTGTGGCTAAAGACATACCAATCGCGGTATCTAACTTACCCGATACACCCATAAACGGGCATAAACCTAAGAATTGAACTAAAACGAAGTTGTTGACTAGCACAGTGCCAATCAATAACAAGACATACTCTGTCATGCGTGCCTCACGAGAATAAAAACGGCTCTATTATCCTTTTTTATGGGGGCCGACACAACACATGAGGGACGAATAGCTAAAATTAACAAAGCTGTTTACGATTAAAGTGTTAAAGCAAAGTTAATAGCTGGAATAGGCCCAAAAATAGTAAGGTTTTTTGGGCCTTAAAGAGGAGTTAGATATCTTTTGGCTTTTCGATGTAATAGCCTTGCACACCATCTAAACACAGTGTTTCGATGATGTGTTTTTCTTCTTGGCTTTCGACGCCTTCAGCAAATACACTCACACCAATACGATGAGCAAGATCAACCATTAAACGCATAAAGTATTGGTTGTTTTTATCTTCTTCAAGGCCGCGGGTGTAGCTTGCGTCCATTTTGATAAAGTCTGGTTTTAAGTCTCTAAAGAATTTAAATGACGTTAAACCCACACCAAAACGCTCTACGGTAATACGTGCACCCACGCGGTGTACCATATCGATAAAGCGTTTACTTGCTTTAATGTTTTGTTGTAATCCAAACTCGCTGACTTCAAATATAAGCTTAGAGGCGATATTGCTGTCTTTAAGTAATCGGCGCTCTAACCAGATCACAAATTGATCATTGTGAGCGCTTGATGCAGTAACATTAATACCAAAGAATTTTTCAGAGAAATTACGCGTTTTAACCTTCTCTAAAGTGGTATCGATAATTAAACGGTCAATTTCCATTGCCATTTCTAGCTTTTCTGCCATTGCAAGAAAAGAGGCCGTTGGCAGCATTTGGTTTTCTGCAGTTTTGAAACGAACTTGGATCTCAGCATAGGCTTTAACACTTTTACCTATTGGCATAATGTTCTGCATAACCAAATGCACACGTTTCGATTCGATCACTTCGGTAATGACTTTACGCCAGTTTTGGTTACCAAAACCTGCGCTGGCGTTATTAACTAAATCAGTTTCACGCTGTACATGCCATGCATTTGCTTGTTTTGATTGCGCCATGCTCATTGCATTATCAACAATTGATAATAACTCACCAAGCGGCTTACCTTTTTCGTAGCCAACTATACCTGTGTTAGCAACTGAGCTTAATTCTTGGTTTTGCTGATACTGAGTAAAACGCGATTGTAAGTTATCGCCAAAGCGTTCAGCTTCTTTAAGTGGGGTATTAGGCAGTACCACAGCAAAATCAGAACTATTTAAACGAAAAACCTGACTGCCTGTATAGGTGCCGCTAATATGTTTAATAATATCGGCCACACCTTTTACGTATTCATCACCTTTTTGGTAACCACGTGTTTGGTTTATTGTTTGTAGCTCACTACAACGCACCATAGCAAGTGAACCAAAGGTGCTTTTTTCTGCATTCTCAATATTTTTTTCGTAATACTCTACAAACATATTACGATTGCCAAGGTTAGTGACTACATCTTTATAGGCTTCTTTTTTAATACTTAGCGCATTATTTTGAATATCATCGTGTTTAGTTTGTAAAAAGTGTGACAGACGATTGAACGAAGGAATTAAATCTTTGCTTAGCTTCTTTAATCTTGAAGTGTCCATAGCTTGTTCAATATCGTCGCTTACTTGATTCTGATTTATGTATATATCGACAATATCAGCAACTGTTGTGCTTATTTTTCTGTTTAAGCGACGGAACATACTGTTCATATAAATAATTGGTAATAATGCAATCAATCCAGATATCAAAATGACAATAAACATCGCTTGTTGCAGCAGAGTTGCTAGGTTATGAGCATTGATCGTAAATTCAATTTTTATGTCAGATGTCTGGTTCACTGCAAATTGAGGCCGGATAGAGTTAAATGAATTATTAACTAATTCAGCAAACAAGGGGAGGGGCTGACTAGACTCTATCATTGTAACAACTTTGCCAGTTTGATCGCGGATTACAAATTTAGAAAAAGTACTGCCATCAGAAAGTGCTTGCCTAAGTTTCTCTGGTGCCAGCTGTTCAATAGTTTGTGAGTTTATATAGGCATTAACTACACGCTGTGTTTTTTGCTGGGCATCACTTACTGCACTGTCAAAACTAATTGCAATAAAATATCCGCCTAATAATGCGAATAGTAGCCAAGAAATAAGTTGTACGAATATGAGTTTTTTAAAACCAGCCATGTTTCTTATCTTTTAAAAGCCTAAAAGGAAGGAATCAATTCCTTGATTGATCGGTTTAATAATAGTGAATTCTATTTTATATCAAAGCATATAAATAACTTACACTAGAGTAGTGTATAAGCGCTGGAAAGTCTAATACAATCGGTGAGGCAAAAAAGAGATAAAATTTAATATATTCGTAGAGTTGGCTCCCCCTCCCCGACTC
>NZ_PNDF01000009.1:0-42492 GCF_005887195.1 Pseudoalteromonas sp. S1650
AATATGTTATCAAAAGTATTCAGCGAGTTTAGTTTACTCATGTCCGGCTGGTGGCTCACTAAGTGGCACTAGCTGCGTTAGCTCCACATCTACCGCTGTAACTTACTCTTGCCCAACAGATTATATTTTATCAGGGGATCAGTGTAGTAAAACTGAAGAAGTTCCAAGTATCAATACTTGCCCTACAGGTTGGAACCTAGAAGGGGAGGAGTGCACCAAAACCGAATCAGTTTCACCATAACGCCTTTCGCCAAGTCCAATTTTAAAAATTGGACTTGGTTTAAAAACACTTCGACCAGAAACATTTTAAAAAATAGATTAAATTTAAAATTTGCTCTTTTTCCCGCCTTTTAATTAGAAACAAGCTGTAAATTATAAGTAGTTATTCGACCTTGGTATTTTACATATGTCATTGAAAGATATTAAAAATCAAATTCAAAAGGCTTTAAATGTATTTTTAATGCCTTATCCAGAGCTAATTAAAAATGGGGTTGGGACCAGTAAACAAGAAATGAATGACATTGGTTTTGCTATTTTCTCGGAGCTGAAATCGGCAATGGATATCATTTCTGAATTAGGAAAAACGCCAATCGTAGAGCCCATGAATTTAAACCAATTCACAATTCCTGCAGATGTATTTTTAAAAAATGAAGATGTAAGAAACGCAATTCTAAAAAACAATCCTGATTTCACTTTAGAATCTTTAGCTGAAATGAACGGCCTATTTATAAACCCAAAAACAGGTGATGTGTTTAAGAAACATGCTCAGCTAAGGATTTAATATGGAACTAAATTTGTCAAAAGGCTTTGCTGAAGCAGAGAAAAACTTAAAGTCTGCTCAATCATTATTGCTTGCTAAGTATGATGTCTCTTGGATATCCAACCCGGGAAAAATAGATTTAGATCGAATAACGTTAATAGATAAAGAAACTTTAACCGAAATTAATGACGCTCTTGAAATGATCGCTCAAGCCAAAGATGCTCATGAATTAGAGAGGGAATTATGAAAACTCAGTTCTTAATTTGGTTTTTAATTGGAGTAATTATATTTCTTTTGGACTTCATTAAATTTGATACAGAAAATATAAAATGGCTGTTCGCTGTAGTGGTTGGTGAATTTATAATTGCTTTTTTTTCTTATCAAGTAAAGTTGGCAGCTTTAAGTAATCCTTGTAAATCAGTTGCTTAAGTCCGATACTGGTTAGTATCGGACTAATCTTTCGATTCGAAAATTAATATGCTCTTACTAATACCCTCTTCTTATTTTCAATATTTTATTGCGAGAATACATAAAGCTAAGCAATACCAAATTCTCAAAAATATTGTTTTTGATTGGGATACCTTTGCATGAAGCTGCTCATTATTTTATAGACCGATTAACCCTAAGGAAAATTGTACACTGTAAGTTCATACCAAATTTTAATATGTCCCCACCTGCCTATGTTATATATAAGAACGGCTCTTCAATTGGTTCTAAAATTATTGATTTACTCATTGGCATGGCGCCTTTGTACTTGGGTGCAGTTGCAATATATTTTATAGGCCCTGAGCCAACTCAACCATACCCTTATGTTTCGTATTTTCTACGCTGGTTGGTGGTTTTAGCTATAGCTCAATGCATGCTTCCGTCATGGCAAGATATTAAGAATTCAATGCGTGGTATTTTAATATTTTCGATACCTTTTGCATTAACTTACGCCAATCTAAATCTTGAGCTAAGTATTTCAGATGACAACATAAGGGAATTTCAAATCGTATTGACGACTCTTGCAACCTACCAAATGATTGGAGTGGCATTTATGAAGTTTCGTATGATCAACGTATAAATTAAGGTTACAGAGTAAGCTGATATAAACTGACACATAAAAGGAAGTTCTATGGAATTTAATATTACTGAGATGAATCACATTGAGAAATTGGACACGGTAATTAGAAATAGCTATAGCCAAGAAATACAAAGTATCAAGTGCAGCAACACTTTGTGTTTTAACGACAACACGGCAATAGATTTGAAGTAAGTGGATTTCGTTGTAGTGGCAAGGAGCATTGTGGCGGAAATCAATATAGGGATTGCCCGCGCCATTTTGCCGTCGAACCATTAGATGAAGCTAAAAAGTAAAATGCAGTGTTTAATTTTATCTTTTGCCTGCTAAATTTAGGAAGCAAATCCCCCCTCTTCTACCAAGAATTTTTTAATTAATAGAGTACTAATTTCCCAAAAAATTATTTTATTCTCAATTTAACATAACTTATAAATTGCATAAATGGGCATTTACACAAGTTAAGTAAGGGTGTATAAATGTACAGTGCTTATGTTTTCGTATGAATTTAAATTATGAACAGCAGATTGGGAAAGATTGTCGATTTAAAACAGCCTCAATTACCGGCTACCAAGATTAAACAAAAATTAAATGAGATTTATGTAAATCCTAAATGTCCGATATTTAATTATGTTAACTCTTTGGCGGCGGATACATCCAAAGAGACCGTCACTCGATGTTTGCAAGCAATTGCAAAACATACCGGCTACACAGATTTTTATGAAATTAATTGGGCAGAAATTACTTCAACTGATTTGAATAGCCTTATCCATAACCTAAAGGACAAGGAACTATCACCAAAAACGATTTCATTATATGTATCCGTTGTAAAGGGTGTGTGTGAGCATGCCTATTTGTTAGGGCAGATTTCTAGATTGCAGCTAGATGGTATTCTAAAAGTGAAAGGAGAAACCGGCTCTAGAATTAAAAAACATCAGGTAATTTCTCGTTCTAGTTTCCAAGGGCTTTTGGAGAGAATAGCAAGCTCAAACCCAACTAATAGAAATAAAATGCTTAGAGATTTGGCGCTTTTTCATATTTTAATTGGTACCGGGTTAAGAAGAAGTGAGTTGGCCACAATAGATATTTCATCATTAGTCTTAGAGCTTAGTAACGAAGATAGAGTTACAGTAAATACTCAGTATTTGAAGATTATTGGTAAAGGTAATAAGGAAAGATATGTTGCGATCCACCCTGTTACAAAAATTGCTTTAGAAGACTGGTTGAACGTTCGAGGTATAAAGCCAGGTCCGTTATTTGTCAAAGTGCCACGTAGTGGAAACATTGATGTTGAAAATAGTAACCCTTTAACTGGCAGCGCTATTTATGAACTTTGTAAAAAATATAACACTGTTGCTCCCCATTCTCTAAGGCGATCATACGCGACTTGGCTCGATGAAAAAGGCGTTAAGATAAGCAGAATTAGTAAACTTCTTGGCCACTCTAAAGAAGTTACAACTGCCATGTATATTGTAGATGAAGATTCAAAGGCATTTGAGGATGTGTTGAATAATTTGTTTTAATCTCAAATATTTTGTTCTTGGTTGTCTGTATTGGCTGCAATTTACTGATATATAGGGTTTTATTACATAACAAGATGTGACAAGGAACAACATGATTTTATTTGTTCATTTTAAATTTATCTTTTTTTGTTAGAATATAAGTTAGTGATCTTATAAGAACAACCAAACATGGCTGATACATACTTTAAAAATCTAGATGATGACTCAAAGAAAAAATACGTCTCGCAAGTTTTAGAACGATGCAAACAGGTGTGGGGTGTTGATGAGCTACATGAAATTGAAGATGAGAATGGACGTCGAGCTTTAGGGCATAATGCGAGCACTATGAAAATGTGGTTGAGCCGCCCTTCTATGCCATGGGATTTTATTTTAACTACTGCGATTAAAAAAAATGTAAGCCTAGACTACCTTCTTCTGAACATAAATGAAAACTCAAGTCTAGAAGATGTTAGACCTGAAGAGCTTCTTGAAACAGTAAATAAAGTAGTTGCAAGTTCGTTAGAAGAAAGTGCTGATTACGGAATTATTGACCCTACTTTTGTTCCAACAATTATTAAGAAGATTAAAACGTCATTAGAAGGTGCTTTAACAATTAAAGCCAAACCCTCCAAATCAGCCTAGGCAAAATCAAATTAACAAGAAAATGGCCAGAAAGACCTTGGCCATTTTTAATCCGACTGGCGTAAAAGAAATTTTTCCGTAAAAAGAAGTTTTACTTTAGTAATAAAAGTTGGTGCTAGAAATGCACAAAGTAATATCAAGTCGTTTATATTTACAGTAATAGAGTAAAAAAAGCCTAAAAAAGGGTTAAGGGAATTTTGCGTAATATAATTTAACATCAAAATTAGGTGCAAGACTGAATTTATCAAAAAGATACACATTGTGATTACTGAACCATCTGAGTATCCTTTACCCTTTCTTATAAAAGGAAACAGTAAGGCAATGATAAGCGCTGTAATGCTATCAAAAAGAGAGAACATCAAATACATATTGACTATACCATCTATAAAACCACCCGCTTCTCTTAAGTACTCTAGAGCCATTAAGTAATCTGTTGATAAATAGGATATTGTAACGAATGTTACTAAACACATGTGTGAGAATGATGTTTTTTTGAAGTAGGCTTTAATGATAGTTAGGCAGAAAACCATAAAAAGTAAGCCTGAAAAGCTCATCAAGTATTTAAAAAAGAAGTCACTAGCTCCTGCAGTAAATAACTTGTTATAAGAAACTACAAATGCATTTATATGTTCCATATTAAGCTCTGCGTTTGTAGCTGGCTAAATTAACAACATTTTTGAGCTCTATCTTGGATGCATAGGCTGGGGTAATACTACTCTTTTGAGGAAAGCCTTCTATTCCAGCAAGTTCAGCTTTAATTTCTTGAATTCTACGGAAGACAGCAGAACGCTCATCATTAACTGGCAGTCCTTTCATGTAGACCTCCAGTTGAATCGACTCTTGAACCAACTTTCTGACGCGCTGCGCTATTGCAAGAGAACGAATAAATTCACGCTTTAAGAATACAGCTAAAGAAATCACCCAAAATATGAAGCAGAATAATAAGCTCATTAAGGCTATAGGCGAAGCTCCCATACAAACATCCAACTCTAACTACTACATCGAATTTAATAATAATGTACTGAGAGTTTACCAGCAATAGTCCTTTATTATTGCTTTTATATGACCAACTGTTATCTTTTGCCTGCGTATTTGAGGAGAAAAATTTACATCTGTTTAGATGAGAAGGAGTCATAGTGTGGCGAAAATAGTACTAAAAACGCCATTAGCTTCATTAAAGTTATAATTTCTGGCAGTCTTTTTTCAGCAAGCTTACACTTTCAAATCTATTTGGCTTAAAAAAGTGAAATTTTAATTAAAAATAAACTTAATATGTTCCATTGAAATTTATCATTGAGTGATGATAATTGGAGGTTCAAATGTTACTCATTAAAAAAAAGCAAAGCCCAGTACGGGGGTTATTTTACATTTCACTTTGTATTTCATTATCTATTGTAAGTTGCAGCTTGAATTCATACTTTCGATACGGTATGACTTTGCCGCTTGAATTTTACACTCCCTTAATTATTACTTTGATATTGATTCTATTGAGCTCAAAGCAAGGAACTGTCTGTTTCGGCCCAGTTAAATTATTTAATTCTGGAAAATAGCGCGATTTAAAGAGTGTGATAGCTTAGATTTAAATGCTCGATGCGGAAGACTTACAATGCAAAATAGTACAGCACTAATATCAATAATCTTAGCGTGCTTATCTAGCGAAGCTACAGCAATTATCCCTGGGGATAATACTGCATGTTATCCATTATCATATGATAGAACTGCAACCGAAAAACATATAAAAGTGGATCTGCTTACTACGTATGCGGCCTTAAACACTATAAGTGGAGAGGAAAAACTATTGAATGACACTTACTCAGCTGAACTTGAGAATATAAAAGTGGTATCTACTGAGTTTCAAAATTTTAAATTTTCTTACTCTGAGCGTGATGGCCAACTTTGTGGTTCAATAATAAAAAAGTGATTAAACTAAAATAAGACGGTAAAGATTAAAGAGTATTACGTTATAGAAATTGGTTTTAATGGTGCTGGAGGCCCAGAAGGTAATGTAGCTAAAAGCTTTAAATTAGATAAAGAATCTAGTTTTGTAAAAAATATTGGCTCAGATAAAACTCTTTCTTTAGCGCTTTTTAATACTACTCCCCCCTTTTTAAAAGTATCAAACTGTCTTTGCCACATTGTAGCCATTAATAATTCAATTACCCCATTTAAGGGCTTCGAGTCCACCCCTCGAAATCGACCTTCAGATGAAATGTCACCTATAAAATTATAACTGTATTACGAATTTAATAAAAAAGCAGATATGTGAGTAGAACAAAGTTTCATACTTAATTTTTAGCTTGAATCACACAGAGTACGCTGCCATTTATAAAACGTTATGCCCTAAAAGGAGTTAACCTAAATATTGTTTAGCTCTGTTTTGAGCGAAGACTTTGTGAAATCTGCTTCTTTCTTTAACTTCTTTAGCTCTAAGTTAGAAGTTGTTGAAGGTGAATGCGACTTTATTATTTTCTTATTCTCTGAATGTGCTGTTTTTCGGGCAAAGTAAATCAATCTCAAAAACTACTTAGAAAACAAAAAAAATATTTTAAGACTAATGAAAAAGTGTGTCGCAAACATACTGTTTTAGCGTTATTGTTAGTAGGTTCAAAGTATTGTAGGAAATCTAAATGGACAATTGCAGTGTTCTAATCATTGATGATGAAGAAATTAATACCTTACAGCTGGAGCATGCTTTAGAAGGAATTGGAGATATTTCAACTTCTAACAATAGCTCTGAAGCAATACTGCTTATTGAAAAAATTAAACCAGACATTTTGATTCTTGATTTAGAAATGCCTAAAGTCAGTGGTTTTGACATTTTAGAAGTGATACAGCAAAAGCCTACTTTGGCACAAACTAGAACTGTTGTTATTACGTCTCAAAGCGATCCTGCGATTGAAGAAAAAGCCTTATCTTTAGGCGCGATAGACTGTATTTCTAAACCGCTAAACCTCAGACTCTGTCGAATTCGTATTGAAAATCATATAAAAATCAGAACGCAAGAAAAGGTATTACAGCAAACACAAGAAGAACTATTTGCTGAAAAAGAGCAGTTGAGAATTACGATAGATTCGATTGCAGATGCAATTATTTCTACTGATAAAAACGCAAATATTGTGTACATGAACCCTGTAGCACAAAGGCTAACAGGGTGGTCACAAACTGCAGCAAAAGGTCGCCATATTGAAGAAGTCATGAAGTTATGCGACGCGACAACTAAAAAACCGTCCATTAATCCTTTATCTGTAGCTTTAAAAGAAAATAGACCTGTCGCCATGGCTTTAAATACGCAATTGATTAGTAAGCAAGGAATTGAACATCGAGTTGAAGATAGCGCAGCTCCAATTCTTGATAAAAACCATAATCAATGCGGCGCTGTTATGGTATTTCAAGATGTGAGCGAAGCCTTAGCTATGTCGATGCAGATGACATATCTATAACATCATGACCAATTAACATCATTACCAAATCGAGTATTACTTCACGATAGGCTCACGCAGGGGATTGCTAGGGCTGCTTTTAATGGCACTAAGTTAAGCTTGATGTTACTTGATCTAAATAAGTTTAAGTTTATTAATGATGCCTTAGGACATCATGTCGGTGATGAGATTATTGCACATATTGGTCACAGCTTGGACCGATTCGCATGTAACGATATTACAGTCGCACGTGTTGGGGGAGATGAATTTGCACTTGTTGTTTCTCACTCGGCTAATTATTTAAGTTTAGAGCCACTGGTTAATCAGGTTCTTAATGTTATTGGTAAGCCTTTCAGGTCAGGTGGTGAACAGCATGTTCTTTCAGCAAGTTTAGGTATAAGTGTGTACCCTGATGACGCTTCAAGTGTAGAAGAAATGCTTCGTCATGCATATTCTGCAATGTATAAAGCAAAAAACGAATCTGCAAACAGTTACTTCTATTTTAGTGATGATTTACAGGTTGAAATGAATAGGCGTCTTGAGGTTGGAAATAAACTTAGAAAAGCATTAGATGAAAATGATCTCGAAGTTCATTATCAACCTAAATATGATTTAAACACTGGCACACTAGTTGGTGTAGAAAGCTTAGTTCGTTTAAAAGATGGACAAGGTGGCTTTATTTCTCCTGTTCACTTTATTGAATATGCAGAAGAAACGGGGCTTATTTTTCGCTTAGGAGAACAAGTTCTTGAAAAGAGCTGTATTGCAGCGAAAACTTGGCTTGATAAAGGTCTACCTATTAAAGTAGCAGTAAATATATCTGCTAAACAATTCTCAGATACTAAACTTGTAAATACTGTCGCCGAAATTCTTGAAAGAACCCAATTACCAAGTCGTTATTTAGAGTTAGAAGTGACAGAGTCTGCGTTGATTGAAAACTTTGATTATACTGTAAGTCAATTAAAGCTTATCTCTGGCATGGGGGTCAGTATTTCTCTTGACGACTTTGGAACTGGATATTCCAGTCTTTCATACTTAAGATTGTTCCCAATAGATGTACTAAAAATAGATCAGTCTTTTGTACGCGATATGCTTAACGATGAGCAAGCTCTCAATATTGTAACGACTATAATTGAACTAGCTCATTCTTTAAAGTTCCAAATTGTGGCTGAAGGGATTGAAACTTTACAGCAAAAAGATCGATTGCAAGAGCTTGGCTGTCAAATAGGCCAAGGTTATTTATTTAGTAAGCCATTGAGCTTCGACAACGCTGATAAACTAATTCAAACCAGTAAAGCTGAAGGAATATTATGTCCTTAAATTTAAAACCATTATCACAATGTAAAGTATTCATTGTTGATGACGATGAGATGGTCAGGTTAAGTCTAGGTGTTATTTTAGAAGATCATTTTTCCGTGGATGCATACTCTTCTGGTCAGGCTGTTTTAGAAGCCTGTGAGGACTTACTTCCAGATTTGATTTTACTAGATATTAATTTACCGGATATAAGTGGTCTGGATATTTGTAGGCGACTTAAGGCTAAAGCTACATTCGAAAATATCCCAATAATTTTCATCACTTCGACTTACGATACAGAGTGTCAAAATGCATGCTGGGTAGCCGGAGCTACCGATTTTATTGGTAAACCCATCACAGCATCCACGTTGATACATCGTACAAAAAATCACTTAGAGAATAAGCTTCGATTAGAAAAACTAATAGAGCTTACCTATAAAGATCCATTGACCGGCTTATTTAATCGGCACTATTTAGACCTTGAAGTTGCTAATGTTTTTAAACAAACTTCAAGAGAGAAGAAACCGTTCAGTTTGCTAATGCTTGATCTAGATTTCTTTAAGTTATACAACGATCAATACGGGCACCCGCAAGGAGATGCTTGCCTGAAACTAATTGCTGATGTTATTGAGCGTTCTATTCAACGACCTCAAGATATAGCAATACGATATGGTGGCGAGGAGTTTCTTATCATACTGCCATACACTGACTTCGAAGGTGTTAAATTCATATGTGACCGTATATCAACTGAGCTTGAGACGATTAATATCCCGCATGTTAAGTCTATTTGGGGCCGCGCGACAGTCAGTATCGGTGGGGTTATCTATGAGCATCAAAATAAGGTGAGCTTTGATGAGCTAATTAATTGCGCAGATAAAGCGCTTTATGCGGCTAAAAGTGATGGGCGAAACTGTTTTAGGCTTAGTTTTTGTGATTGATTTAGGCTTTTCTTACTGCTTTTTGTAGAAACATCAGGAGCATAGCCTATACTTTGGAAATTGTTAACTTACCAAGAAATACAATGGAACATTCCCAAAAGCGTCGAGATTTTCTAAAAACACTCGGTGTTGGTGCTGCGGCATCAACACTTGCGTTTAAAGCCCCTTATGTTTTGCAAAAAACAAAGTAACCCTTCGTGTAATGGGAACACATGTTACGTTGCAAGAAGAGCTTAAACAAAGAGCAATGCGCGAACTAGGTATAAACATTGAGTTTTTACCTATGGTTAGTGCCGCAGTTTGCAAAAAGCAGCAGCAGACCCTAGTTCTTTTGATTTGTATGAGCAATGGTCTGACTCTGTTAATATTTTGTGGCACGCAGATGCCATTCAGAAAATCGAGGTTGATAGGCTCGTTTATTGGGATGAAATAAACCCACTTACCAAGACAGGCAAAATTGTACCGGATGCAAAGTTAGGTGCAGGCGATTCACCAAATAAGCTTCTTTATGTACAGCCGGATGGTTCGTTAGGAGCAACACAAACAAGGGAATAGTGAAGAAGTCCTTCAAATAGCGCATGCGTTAAAAGAGATGTGTGGTGAAATAAGCGCTAACAAATTAAGAGAGTTATTCTCTGATATTGAGGTGATAGCAGAGAAAGGTAATTTGGATATAGGCGCTCAACTAAACTCGAACAAATGGTTCCTAAGTTAGTAGAGGATGTTAAAAATAGTACAATTTCTAACAAGTAAACTCAGCTTAAGCCTTAGAGCGTCGAGTACTAATAAAAGCGTTACCACCTTATGAAATGATATAGAGCCGTCCTTCGCCTCTAACTAGCTTTTGCCCAAAAGTGTGTTTGAATGGGATCGATAAATCAGGATTCTCAAGACAGCCAGTATGAAACTTTATTCCTCTCCTACATCAGATAAACCCATATCTATACCATCATACTAATATCTTTAATCAATACTCACCCACCCTTAGTGCCATTGAATAGCCCCGATTGGTTGCGCCCTACTTTAAGAAGATAAAAATAAATAAAAGAAAAATTAAAATAAAGGACAAAAACGCAGATGCTGAGGTGTGTGCTTTATATACAATAAATGGTATGATGGTATAGAAAATAACCGCTTAAGTGAATTACCTATGTCTTTATATAATGATGTTGAGTTTGCATTTAACCAATTAGTTAGTGCGACTGAAGCACTTAACCAATTCCTTCATGAATGTGAGGTGGTTCATGCTGAATGCTATAAGTTACCAGCTTCAGCTGGTGACATGTCCGATACTAGTGGTTGGGAATTAGTAACCCCTGAAAAGCATACCGGCTTTACTGCATTAAGTATGGCCACAGGTTCTTTTGCCCGGTTTACGCCAGATTATAACCACTCACCTAAATACCCTTTTAGACTACCTGGCTTTATCCAATTGGCGCCAATTCATTATCAATCAGCTTCACAGCTGGTCGATGCATGTAATTTACAAAAAGTGATAATAAAAGAGCTCATCAACAGCAGCAAACTTAATCAAGGTCAAAAGCGAGAGCTAATACAGTCAGTTTGCCCTAACGCTATTACCTTACAAATATACAGGCTGATCAAAGTTGCTGGTGGCCCTGTTAAACGAGTTGGTTTCACTTGGTGTAACAAAAACAGTATGAGAACTATTAACAAAGATGAGTTTCTTACTTATTTAGCCGGCAGTAAAGATAACCCTCCTTCAGGCAAAACTAGATCTGAATGGGCGCCATGGGTTGAAAAAGAAATTGAATTAGTAAAATCAAAACCAGGCGAAATTATCAAGGTGAAAAGACCTTTGCCAATTACACCTAAGCTGAACGTCTCTTTCACTGATGACACTAACACGGTTATGTTTTATGGCCATGTACCTATCATTGTATTCGGTGATGAGCCTTGTAAGATCTCACCATTAAAGAGTTGTATCAGATCAACAAGTGAAGCTGAACATTACAATTATTTAATCAAAAGACTATATGTAATGAATGAATAAATTCTTATATTTATTATACACCTGTGAGAGAGTACTTTATCATACTAAAATGGCAGCGATCGCAATCGATACGCAGCCATTCCTAAATCGAAAATGCCCCATTGTAAGTTAACGTAAATACTCTACCACCAGATTCGAGCTAGGTGCGGATATCAATCTTACTTAACTTAAAACGTCTGTTATAACTTATTTCATTATTAAAACTGGTTACTAACTATTCTTAAACATAAGTTCACCAGAGTTAATTAATTCAATCGCCGCGTTTACAATAGTTATGTCAAATTTTGAACCACTGCCTTGTTTTAATATTTCAATTGCTTTGTCAATTCCCGGAGCAAAGCGGTATGGCCTATTGCTCGCCATTGAATCAAGCACGTCTGCAACAGCTACAACACGAGCTTCGAAAATTATATCATTTTCTTTTAACCCTTTCGGGTAGCCAGAGCCGTCTAAGCGTTCATGGTGCTGCTCTACTATTTCTTTAATTGGCCACTTAAAGTTTACATTATGAAAAAATTTACTGCCTGTTATTGGGTGTAGTTTAATTAAAGCGTATTCTTCTTCTAACAATGTAGTGGGTTTAGTTAATATTTCAGCAGGAGTGCTGATTTTTCCCACGTCATGTATTAAGCCACCAATAGATATCCCTTCTATTTGCTCAGCCGGTAAATTTAATTTTTTACCAATGGCTTCTGCTATATAAGCCACACTTCTTCCATGTCCAGCGGTATATGGGTCTCTAGCTTCTAGTGCAGCGATTAGCACATTTATCGTGTGCTTTAACGCATCGCTTTCTGCAATTCGTAACTCATGTTCATTAGTCACATCCAAAATGACACTATTCCAAGTTATAACCCCACCTTCACCTTTTCTAGGTGTTCCGTAACCACGCAACCATTTAGTATCGGTACTGTTATACGGCGTTATTCGCCACTCACATTCCCACTTCGACATATTATTAGCAGAATGTTGAATCGAACTCGTCATCTTTTTAATGTCTTCTGGGTGAATTAAGTCCCAGATAACCTGTGCGTTATTCAATACTTTTTCTGGAGGCACCCCCCAGATAGCTTCGCATGCATCACTAATATATTGAATATTATCATAGCCTTGTTCATCGACATTGTAAGTAAATACTGCCGCTGGCAAGTTGTGCGACAAGTCTTCCAAAATTTCATTGGTGTTTGATTTTAAATTCATATATGTATGCGCATTGGTTAAGAGTTAAATTTAAACTAACCTTCAGTTTTAAGGTATTACAACTAAAGCTTTTTTAATACACTATTATCCTAACAGGAAATATAGTGATTAATCGATAGGGTTCTCAATTGGTAGCTTCCAAAAATATTAAAATATTCCTAATAGAGCAAAATCCAGAAATGAATGGATTTTGCTTTCTATACTCCATGAGTTGCAGTCTAGTGACATCCATTTGTATAAAAGTGTTGATGTAGCTTGGAGTAAGCTAAAAGCAGACCGAGCCTGATTTAATAATATGTGATTGGTATCCAGATAAAAAGGATGCACTGAGTCTACTAAAAAAAGTACGTGCCAAAGACGATGGTAGCTATATTCAGTTTGTCATTGTATCAGGGATTCTTGAACATGAACTTGTTGAGCTTGCTGTTTCAATGGGGGTGGATGAGTATGTTGTAAAACCTTTTAATATAAAAATTTTGGAAGACAAAATTAATACTGCTATTTCGGGGAAACATCACGAAGAAAAAACACACCAGCCGAAGACGGTTGAAGAATTTGATAGTTTTAAAACAAAGTTGGCAGTATGCATTAAAAGTACGAATTTAGTTGATTTGGTTTAGATTTTGGTAACACCTTAAGTTACCGGTTTTCTGCAAGTAACGCGGTTATGGTTGAAGTTAGATTTATCTCTAAGGTAATTGCTAAATCACTAAAACAATTTGGCATTGTACGTAAGAAAAGTTTAACTCTAAGCCCATCTAAATTCTCTCAATCATCTAATGTACTGGCATTTATTGCAGGCTATATTGAAGGTGATGGATAGGTTAGAAAATATTACCAAAGAAATAATAAATGCTTTTGTATTGGCTTATGTAGTGGTTCAAAACAGTTCATCGAATGGGCTCATAATGAAATAAAGAGCCAGCTGGGAATTACTGGATCATTTAGCACCAAACAAAATACAGTATCATTAAAATATTCAAACTCGGCTAGCATTACCTTGTTAGAGCGCTTATATACTGTCTCTAACCAGAATAGTAAGATTACAAAAGCTTATTCAGAATTGGCATCTATAACTGGCCATGACAAACTTGAAATTTCATCGTGATTAAAATAAAGCTTTGTTCCATCACTTTTCAAAATGTAGCTTTCCAAGGATATTGGATCTGTTCTTAATGTACCTTTGATATGACATTCAACTGATGTACAGCCTCGTAAAACTAATGTTGTATTTGGGGTACCATCACTGAGAAGAGCAACAACCCTATTTGTGACGTAGGTATGCAAAAGATAAATTATACCTATAACAACTATCACCATATTCCAAAAGCTTCTAAGTTTCTTAAATTCCGCCATATTTCGCCTTCACTGTATTGATTTAACTCGCCTATTTTTCTAAGCGTACTTTTAATGGGTACCCTCTTTGCAATCTTCAATAAAAAGGCCTTAACAAACAAATTTTTCATATATTTGTTTGTTAAGGCGCTTTGACACAACAACTTAATCATACATGAACATTAATTTTAAATTACTTCATTGCCTGGGTAACCGCATATGGCGTAGCAACCAACTTCAAATCTTCACCTATTTTGTATCGCATTTTATCAAGATCATCATTGAGCTTATCCAGTGATTCGATATATGGTTTAGCAACAGCCCCTTTTAGTGATACACCTACAGATGAATTTGACTTGATGTTATGAAGCACTTCCTGAAGTACCGTTATTATTTGCTGAGCTACAGCTTCCTGAGCTGTTAATGATAATGTCTTTGCGGCCAACCGAGGACTTTTTAAAGCGCTAACTAACTCTGTAGCATTTAAATCTGCAATAGCTTGTAGTGCTATTTCATCTGCCGTCTGAGCTACATTCAGTCTTTTATCAATTTTGGCAACGAGCTTTTCTGCTATATCATCAAAAATGTACTTCAAGCCTCTGCTTGAGATAGTTTGTTCAATAGGGTTTAAACAATTTGGATCTGTGCTTTCACACTTCATTACTCTAATTGAGCCTGTATCAGACTCTTCGAAAATACCTCTTAATGAGACAGTTGCAGGTTTAGTTATTACATCAATCCCGGTATCGGTCGAGCTTGTGCTTCCAGACTTTCTAGAAATTGTTGTACCGGTTAACGACATGATCAGGTCTTTTAAGTTTGCTCCACCCAAACCTGAGATTGAGGAATGGGTATATGCACTGACATTTGCATTCACTAGAATATGATGAGCTGTATTAACTTCTACTTCGACACCATTTTTTTCTGCTTTAACAGCTGTATTATCTGTATCGCCTTTCGTAGCGTTTGCCTCACCTCTATCTGTTAACCAACCTGAAGCATCATTTGCGAGCCCTTCTAAAGCACCAAACTGCACTGAGCTCTTGAAAGTATCGACTGCATTTGTGCCGTCATCTAATTTCAGATCTCCCAAATATCCAACAGCCTTTTCGCAGCCATTAGCTGTCATTTGATTAAATTCATCAAGTTTTGTTTGAAGGTCTGACATTAACTTACTACATGAGGGACAAACTGAAGTTAAAGCCAAGTTAAAGGCGTATGATGGTACACCTTGTGCAATCGCCCTTCCCATTTGCACTAATTGGTCGGAGTTTATTAAACTAAAGCTTCCAGCAAAAAAGTCGATGCCACCACAGCCTCCAGATATTTTCGGAGGTTGAAAATTAACGACATTCGCTCTTATCCCTTTTACTCTGTAAGAAGCCCCACCAAAACTTATACCGTTTCTTGTTGGTGTACTGAATGAAGTAGCAGTTGTCGTTTGAAATGTTACAGCTTCAGTAAAGACATCTTCCATCACAGTTGAAGCATGAATTGATGGAGACAAAGCGCTAAGTGCAATTAGCACTCTTAATTTATTAATTTTAAACATTACTGAGCCTTTGATGTCGTTGAAAGGTTAATCTCATTAAGCCGTTTTCTGAGTAGGTCAGATAGAATTGAAGGGTTGTCTTCTAACTTTTGCTTTTCAACTACTAAAGGCTCCTTTGACACAAGAATATCTTTTACTTCTTGTGTTTTAACGAATTGCTCTTCACTAATGAGGTTCATCCGTTTTGCTGCATAGAGTGCTCTTTGAACAAGTTCACTACCTGATGCCATGCCATATTTAATTGTTTGAAAGTGCTGACCATCATTTGAGACAAGCATTGTTGTAGGGGTAATGTTCACTTGAAACTTTCGAGACAAAGTCATGTTAGGGTCGATCACATGCTTAACTCCCGGGAACTCTTTATCTAAAAGAATGCCATCCATTGAGATTGCTAACACATCAACCCCCATAATCTTAGCTAAGGACTCCATCGCAGGAAATTGTTGGTGACAATACGGGCAGTCAGAACGATAGAACATCCACAGCCCAGCTTTATCAAATAAAGAATTGAACACTTTGGCTTTATCTTTATTTGTTTTTACTTTATGAGCAAATAACGCATTACTTGAATTTGGTCGGCGGTTACTCTCAGAAAGTTGCTCTTCAAACATAAAGAATTCTTTTGTTTGATCGCTAAATGCATTCGCTTTGTCGATAGCTAAACGCTGTGCGTAATAATAGTTTGAAATGTTCTCTGTACTAGGATCATCAATAGCTGTATTGAGTAATTTAGGAAGGTTTTCTTTCAACCACGCTGAATTAATTTCAACCATTTCTGGTTGTTTCTTATCATTTGGCTGTGCAGAAGGAGGCTGCGCCTTTGGAACTTCTTGCTTTTCCTCATCTACAAGCTCAGGATCTTCGTAAAAGTGCCATCCTCTACTAGGTTTTTCTGTTCCAGAAAACGGTGAGCTTCTAGCAGACACAAAACCTGCATTCATGACTCCCAATGCTACAATGATTAAACTTAAATAGAATCTCATTCCTTTCAACCTACGAAATTTTAGCTACTTGCGTGTGTTGTACTCGAACTGATTGCTCTTGAACGAAATGATGAAGATTTACTTTTTTAAGTTTGATTGTTTTCACTGATTTAGGATTAACACCACAACGACACCAAGGACAAGAAGAAGTGAAACTTTGGGTTGTTCTTAAATAAAAGCGGCCACATGAGCATCTGTTGGGGTATAAGTCCTGCTTAGAAATTCCACAAAACAATGAATTCACTTGATTAATGTCAATTGGGTCGACCAAATCTTGGAAGCGCTTATTAAAGCTTATACAAACATTAACAAGCATATCTGCAAAAACATTGTCATTATCAAAATCAAAATTAGGGTACAGAACTTTAGCTTCATTAAATAGCAGATTCGCTATCAAAAAGCCTTCGCGGTTTGAATCAACCCATCCATAACCAACCGAATTTGCAATTTTCTTGAACTCAAATGGCTTAGAAGAAATAGTGTCTACTTCCCTTTTTATTTCTTTATAGCGTCCAATTTTGATATAAGGAAAGAGCTCTGCAACAAGAGCTGGCCTTGCATTAAGAGACATCAGCGTAACAATCAGTGAAATGTCTCTTGTTATATTATATGAAACACTTCTTCCATCCACTAAACCTATGAGTTCTGAACTAATTGCATTCATAATTAATTCCCCACCACAGCGATTGAAGTACTTGCAGCTAAGTTTTTAAGCTTGCCAAGTTTTGAATCATTATTCTCAGCACTTTTAATAGCATCTAGCATTTGTTTAATTCCATTCAAACCAAGCGATGCCGCGTTAATAACTGTTTTTTCTCTAGCTAGTCGTTGCAATGTCATTGTACTTGCATCACGTATAGCAACCACATCAGCTTCAGATTGAATACAGAAAAGGTGCGCAGCCAATTGAATATCTACAACTGCAGCTTGTTTCACTAGAAGCAAAGCACTAACTTGAATAGATATTGCTTCATCCAAAAATTGACTTCGATTTTCCATAACACAACCAATAAAAAGTTATTAACAATGAAGCTACATTTTAAACAGAAGGTCACTAAATTGGCAACTACACAAAGTATTTATTTCACAATAAAAATTTATAAAAAATTTAAACGTTTGATTATATTGTTATTTATTAATTTACAAAACAACACATTATGATACAGAAAAATAAACACAACCTCTATCACTAGCGCTTTATAATTAGATAATTAAGTTGAGTACTGTTATCAAAAATCAAAGTTGGCCATTAACAATCCAAATGTAATACTTAATTCAGGTATAACTTTTAGGTTTTTAAATGAAATCTCTGTTTCACATTGCAAATAAAATTAATGAAATGCTCACAGAATATGAGCTGGGTAACCTTCAAGAATTGAGGAAAAAGATTCATTCTTTATCACGAGTCCCCTCAAAGTATGTATTTGACCAAAGGGGGTAAAAAAGATTGGGGTGCTCATTTCGGAGGTCGAGCCGAGCTTCAATTTAATATCGGCTTTGAAAATAATTCGTTTCGATACGGAGTAGCATTCTCCCTTCGCCCTAGTAGAGATCATCCAAACCTTAATGCTCTAATAGAGAAAATTAATTTATTCAATGAATACATCAATGAATTCAGAACTGAGTTTTACGATTTAAGCATGTGGCACTTTGATGTTGAGCATGACGGCTCTAGAAGTGAAGACTTTCAGCCAACCATAATCAAGTCAGAATGGTGCAAAACTAATGCTTTTATTTTCCTAGGTGAAAAACAAAATCGTGAAAGAATTGATTATCAGCGAGTTTGTGATGTGTTAGATCGCTTACTACCTTTGTATCTTCACATAGAGATAGCATCAAATAGTGACAACCCTTCTACTCCCTCTTTTGTTTTCAAACCAGGTTGCAGAACAAAACTGTCATTTTCCAAAGCCTCCTATAAGAAAGATCAGCAAATAGATGTACGACTATTACACAATGATCTTCAACAGGCTTTGTATGATGAATTAGTGCAAGTCTATGGCAGGGATAACGTAGGCACTGAAAACGTTATAGGATGCGGAAGAGTTGATCTGACTCTCCAATTGGGTGATAAGTACAGGTTGTATGAAATCAAAACAGCATTTAGTGCTAAATCATGCATACGGCAAGCAATTGGGCAACTTCTAGAGTATGCGTACTTTTATAAAGCAGGTTTCGTAGAAAAGTTAATTGTTGCTGGTCCTGTAAAATGCACAAGCGTTGAACATTCCTATCTGAATGAACTGCAAAGCAAGTTTAATTTGCCGATCGAGTATTATCAAATCAAAGGCCCATGCTTTGACTTTGATTAGGTTATAATTTCATTTTACTTTCTTAAATTGTATTTATGTTGAAAAACCCCGAAGTAAATTATCAGGAGTTGGGCTGAGCAGTTAGGGCTTGATTCTGATCTATATGGAAGTCACTCAATGCGAAGAACCAAAGCGACATTGGTTTATGCTCGAACCAAAAATATAAGGGCCGTTCAGTTACTGCTTGGCCATACAAAAATTGATAACACCATTAGATATCTCGGAATTGAAATTGAAGATGCAATTAAGATATCCAGAGAGACGGATTGTTAATTTAATATAGCCAGTAACCCCAAGCTGCCTTTGCCCCTAAGTTTGCTAGCGTTGTTACTCAATAATTTTAGCTCAATGATTAAATCAATCAGTTTATATAATCCCTCAGCCCAAATTCAAACCTATATATAATTGATGTGCGATATTTCTTTTTAAATGAAAAACGCTATGTCTTTGTTCTTTGCAGATGATTTATTGAAGTACATGCTTTTATCTGCATTGGACAATACTTCATTGATAAGCTTTGGATTTGCCTTACTTTTAAAGGTGTAACTCCCGATACTTAATGAAATCCATATTTTTTGACTATTCCAGTGTAAAGGGCTGGACTCAAGGCAAAGATGCATCTTATGGATTACTTTATCCACATCCTCTTCATTTGATACTCGGTGTAAGATAACAACGAATTCGTCGCCTCCAACTCTTGAAATGAAATCAGATGAACGCAAGCAACGATTTAAGGATGAGGCTGTATGCTTCAAGACTTCATCACCAGCCTCATGCCCTAGGGAATCATTAATTTGTTTGAACTTATTTAAATCGATATTAAGAACAGTAAACTCAACGATTGAACCCTCTCTCGACATTAATTTAGTCATTTTTTGAAATAAGTAACGGCGATTAGGTAATTGAGTAAGCTCGTCATGTAATGACAAGTTTTGAGCACGTAAGTAGTTTTTGACTAACGCTATTAGAAGAAAATAGCCAATAGAAAAAGTTGCAATCCCAAAGGTCATGAAAATAATTTTAAATTTATATATGCTATCTATTTCACTAAAGTCTTTATATGAAGCAAATAAGGTCCAATTGTTATTTGGCAAGTATATGGGGTAGCTTATATCATAGTTCTCAACAGCAATATTGTTACCCTCAATAAGTCTATTACTCTCTCCATTTGAGTTGGTGGCAACTAGCGCAATGTTTGCGCCGATAACATCTTGTATTTTTGAAGCTTCTATTAGTTTGTCATAATTTATAACGACACTTAGGCCACCCCAGTAATTTTTGTTTTTAGGGGAGTCTGTAAATATTGGGTATCTTGCAATAAGAGCTCTTCCTCCTTGCACCAGTTCTAATGGCCCAGCTATGAAAACTTTTTGAGTATCTTTAGCTATCTGAACGGTTTCGTACTGATTTGGAACAGTTCTAAAGTCCAACCCAATCGCCTTTTCATTACCTTCTAAAGGATATGCATGAGATATGATGTCGTTGGGTGCTAGTCCGATATTTCTCACAAGCGCAGCTTTGGATAAAAATTGACTGGATATAGAGTTCCAATTTTTTGTTGCGAAATCAGGGTCTAATGACACCACCGACGCCAAGCTATCTGCAAGGTAAGTATCACGAAATATATTCGCTTCAATACTATATCTAACTAACGCTACTTCATGCTGAATTGTCTCTTTTACTTGTTGGATTTGTCTTTCGAGAAACTTATCCGTTACTAGATAGACGATCATATAACTAAAGACGCCATACATTATGGTTATTGTCCAAAACAACCAAGGGCTAAATTTATATTTATGTAACACAAGAACACTCACAACACCGCAATACAAGTTAATGGGTAACTTTCAGTAATCTCTATAGATATTAGACATAACATTATGTATTAACTAGGCTTTATCGGTAAAATGATGAAAATAAATCAAGAAGCTACGAGCTGATTGGCTATACCCATGAATCGTCTTGGCCTCATGCCCCAACTTCATTACAAAACAACCAACAGGAAACAGCACAACAAAGTGCTAATCAACAGTTTATCTCTGGCCTTTTGTATTGATGAGGAAACGATAGCAAAACAAACAAGGCAAACGCTGATATAGCTACTTAGCCATTACTACCTCAATAACGGTAATAGTATTCAACCCCGATCATGGACATACAAGCGTTTAAGGTTTAAAGATACTTTTACTAATCTGATGTTAGTGGTTTACCAGATGACGTGTAACTCACATTTGTCCAGAAACGAGCTAGAACGACCGTCTGTTTTAGCTCAAAGTGGAGCCTAATAGCGTATATTTTGAATAGTTTTGAGGCAGAAACTACGTATTTTCAAGTTATACCTTTTTCTGGAAGGGGCGTTGTATAGGCCACTTCTTTGCAAAACAATTTTAAGCCACTCAGCTCTGTAGGTTAACCAGAAACTTTTTGACATAGATTAAATGTATGCCGCCCGTTTCTTGTCCAATCATAATGTTCTAGTTACATTGGTTAAAACTACTATTGCTACTTAAGCAAGAACAAAGGGTTACAATTTCTCATGGAAGAAGTTAATAAGCAAAACCAAGGCACTATTAAATTAGAAGTAGATGTGATTTCTACTTTTTCACTAACTGCACAGCAAAATTCATATTCAGTTTTGCGTAATATCCAAATCATTGTACCGGAATGTTACGACAAACCAGTCCTACGTAATTTAAAGTTAAGATTGAATGCAATTGAAGGTTGGTTAGACTCCTCTGAGTGGCTTATTGATGAAGTGATTTCTGGACAGTCAGTTAAATTACCAGTCAAAGAACTTAAATTTCCTTTTGAAACACTTTTTGGCCTCACCGAAGAAGTTCTTCTAGGGCTTAAGTTTGAGCTACTGGATGATGAAAACCTTCTCCTGTGTAGTAGTGAGCATAAAGTGAGTATTCTCCCCGCCAATTTTTGGGGTGGAGAGAGTCGTCAGCCAGATTTACTAGCGGCTTTTGTAAAGCCAAATGATTTATACGTTGAGTCTTTAGTTAGAAAAGTCGCTTTACTTTTAGAAAGTAGTGGCCAAGGACGCTCAGTAGATGGGTATCAGTCGAACACTAGAGAAAAGCCATATTTGATGCTTGCTGCGCTTTGGAATGTTATTTTCCAAGAAAAGTTAGCATATGTCAGCCCTCCTCAATGCTTCGCAAAAACTGGCCAATGAATTCGTCTAGCAGCGGATATCAGCCAATCTAAAATGTCCGCTTGTTTAGATTCTTATGTCTTATTTGCAAGTTGTATAGAAGCTATGGGTCTAAACCCTTTGGTGACTACCACTAGTGGGCATGCTTTTGCTGGTGCTTGGTTAATTGATGAGAAGTTGCCAATTCTTTGTAATGATGATCCACAGGATATAAGAAAGCGCGTGGATAACCGAGATTTAGTCTTGTTTGAAACAACGCTCATAACAAATGCTTCTCCTGTTACATTTGAACAAGCAAAAGATCATGCCAGAAATTAACTTGACGAGGATAAAGAAGAAGAGTTTGTAATGGTTTTAGATATTGGCCAAGCACTAGCTCAGTCAATTAAACCGTTATCAACTATAGAAGAGGCTAAAGCTGAAGCTGAATCAGTATATGAAACTGTTGAATTTACTTTACCTGAAGTTCCTCTTTTACCTCCCGTTCGTGTTGAAGAACGTGTTGTCGAAGAAAGCCCTGAAACACGCATTGACTCATGGTGCCGAAAGCTTCTTGATTTAACTAAGAGAAATAAACTTTTAAATTTCAATAATAAGTCGGTATGTATACAGTTATATTGTCCTGATATAGCTAATATGAAAGGTATGTTGGCGGATGGGACAAAGTTTAAATTCTTATCAACTCAAGAAAGTCCATATTTTGATTCAGAACGAGACAGTGAGTTATTTCGTTTCCAAACCGGCTCGGAAATACATAAAGAGTATGCACTTAATCAGTTAAATAATAAAATTTTATTAGCTAATCAGCCTCCTAAAAAGGTAGAAAAAAATGCTATCGAGCTGTTTCGGAAAGCAAAAAATGATTTAGAAGAAAGTGGCTCAAATACACTTTTCTTAGCACTGGGTTTCCTTAAGTGGAAAGAGAACCCAGAGGATACCCGAAGCTTTAAAGCTCCATTAATTCTTATTCCGGTTAACCTCACTCGAAAAAGTGCTCGAGCTCCCATTTATGTTGAGCAATTACAAAGTGAGGAAGCAATCTTTAAATAACTGATCCTAATAGTGCTACATTTTGGCTGTTCCATAACCATTACCGGGAAATGGTGAAACCGTGTCCATAAAGTATCTGACTCGTTTCAGCAGTGACACCATGCTATGGCACTGGTGATTACGGGTCACCGTTTCATGCAACTTGTGCCAGAGCAGCTCTATCTCGTTTATCCAGGGTGAGTAAACCGGTTGGAAGATAAGGATGAACTTGGGGCTGTCTGCCAGCCAGCTTTGCACCAGCCGGCTCTTGTGGATCACGTAGTTATCCAGGATCAGCGTGATGTTACGAGCTCGCCGGTAGCGCCGCCGTAGCGTTTCCAGCAGCGAAATGAACAGGGCCGAGTTCTTTTTATAACCAGCAACGTAAGTGACCTGGCCCGTTGTCGCATGCAGGGCTCCGGCCAGGTAATACTTTTCGTTGATACCCGGTGTCACGACTTTCTTTTGCTGGCCTCGACGTGTCCAGCCCGCTCCCAGCTTGGGGTTCAGATCGATATCAACCTCGTCGGCGTAGAGCACGGGATTATCCTGACAGCAGTCGGCAAGTGCCTGTTTTAATTGCTTTACCTTGTTATCATAGTCTGGGTCTTTGATCCTCAATGTCTGTACAACGCGACGCCAGACAATCCCTTCATGCGGCAGCCAGCGGCGAAGCGTGGAGGCTGCCATGTTGAGGCCCAACAAGCGATTGACCTCGATGGCAAACAACTCAGTAGACCAGCGGCTGCGCTGGTAACCCAGGTCTTGCGCTGAAAACTGAATCAGCACCTGAAGCTCTCGAATAATATGTCGAATCGGCAAAGAAGGTGGTCGTCCCGGCCGCTGCGAACGTAACGCCTCAAGCCCGCCTTCGTGATACCAGTTGAGCCAACGGCCCAGTGTTGAGCGGGCAGCGCCGGTCAGCTGGTGAATTGTTTTGAGTGTGTAGCCTTCGTAACGCAGCAGAATGGCCATGACTCGACGGGCATACTGTTTGTCACGGGTGGTCTGAATAATCTTGTGCATTCGGCGCTGCTCTGGGCGAGGAAGAGATGGTAAGATCGGCATGAACTCAGTCCTTTGGGTGTCGTTTTTGGTTTTGTTTGGCGACTGATCAGATCGCACAAACTGGACTGAGTTCCCTCCCTCCAGTGATCTACTATTCGGAACAGCTATTTAAAAGTGTTAGATGTCATACGAGCTGGTGAAATTTTAACGAGAGCCAGTATTGTTCAGCAGAAAACTGGCACCCCAGTAATGTTTGAAATCATCGCTCACACCCGCCAGTCATTGCTCGAATGGATTACTCTCGCAAATTTAAAATATGATGATTATTTATTTCCTTCACGAAAACACGCTGTGCCTCATCTTGGCACCCGCGCTTATAAATGGGTGTCATCCATCGGTTTAGAAAGCAGTTTGTATGGCACTCACAGCATGCGCAGAACTAAGGTCTCTATTCTGTACAAGCGAGACAAAAACTTACGCGCCATTCAGCTGTTACTCGATCATAAGAAAATCGAAAGCACAGTGCATTATCTTGGTATCGATATGCAAGATGCGCTTGAGTCTGCTGAAAATCTCGACATATAGCTTGATATTATTAACATTATTATTTATAAAAAAATACTATACTTTTATACTCAGCTTATTAATAATTTTTTGTATAGATGATAAATAAGGCACTACATGCGCAAAAACTTGCCGGTTACTGACAGAGAGAAAACTTTCGGAAGTACAACTAAACTTATATCAGTGACTGATACTGAAGGGACTATTCTTGAGTGTAATGATGCCTTTGTTGAAGTGAGTGGATTTCAAAAGCACGAGCTGATTGGCCAGCCTCATAATATGGTCAGGCACCCTGATATGCCGCCAGAGGCGTACAAAAAAATGTGGCATTATTTGAAAGCGGGAAAGCCTTGGATGGGCTTGGTTAAAAACCGCTGTAAGAATGGCGATTACTACTGGGTTGATGCGTATGTAACGCCTGTAACACAGAGCGGCAGAGTAATAGGCTATGAATCAGTTCGCTCCAGCCCCTCAAGACAAGACGTGGAGCGGGCGACTAAACTTTATCGTGATATTAATGCAGGAAAAAGTAGTCGATCTACTTTACCCATATCGCTTGAGAATGCCTTCCTAGTATTATCGATAGCCCTGTGTGCGGGTTTATTCGGCTTCGGTTTCAAAGAACTTTCGGAGGGTATACTACTAATCTCAGTCATCATTTTTGCAATCTGGGTATCATTAAAAAAAAAGAAAACTCTTCATACGCTGAATGATATGCTTTGTCATTCATTTTCAGATGAACTGGCGGTTAAAAGCTATACTGATGATACTGGTGATATAGGAAAGCTCAAAGTTGCGATTTTAAGTCAGTTTGCGCATTTAGGAACAGTGATTACCCGTATCGAAAGTGCCGCGCTTGTTGTCGCCAAGGAATCGGAAAAAGGCGCAGAATTAACCGATAAAACCAGAAAAGACATTGACAGTCAGCAAGCAGAAACCATACAGGTGGCTACTGCGATGAATGAAATGTCGACTACTATTGCCGAAGTATCTAAGCATGTCAGTGATACTGCTAAGCAGGCAGATACTGCTAACCATCTTGCAGTAAAAGGCACTAAGGTGGCGAATGTTACCCGTGACTCTATTCAAAAGCTAAAACTAACGGTAGAGCAAATTGGTAGTTCTGTGTGCGGTGTGTCAGAGCAAACCTCACGTATCGCCAGTGCTGCGCAAATAATTGAACAGATTGCAGACCAAACCAACCTACTTGCCTTAAACGCCGCTATTGAGGCCGCTCGTGCGGGTGAGCAAGGTCGGGGTTTTGCCGTGGTTGCAGATGAAGTAAGAAGTCTTGCCCAGCGAACTCAAGAATCAACTAAAGAAATCTACGGTATTATCACCGAATTAACGCAACGCGCTGGTGATGCTGTGAGCGTCGCTGATGCTGGCGCGACAGATGCAGAAGATGGTCTTGCTCATGTGATTGAGAGTGGTAAAATGTTAAGTGGTATTTCCGACTCTGTTGGTCAAATTGCTTCTATGTCTACTCAAATGGCTGCCGCAGTTGAAGATCAAGCTCATGTTGCTGAGGACATAAACCGGCAGATAGTGAACATTTCAACGCTTGCCGATATGAGCACTGAAAGCTCCATGAAACTATCAGAAACCATTATTTATCTTAATAAAATAGCTGATGAACTACATGAGCTTGTTGTTCGGTTTAAATAGTAAATTCACAAGTACTATTAGAGTGTTTAAGAGTGTCTTTCTAAAGCACTATCGGTAATTTACGACTGAGTAAAACATTATAGGAGAGACTTTTGAGTGCACCTGATTATCCTGCTGATGAAGCCGTTCGTTTACTCGCATTAAAACGCACAGCGTTACTGGACTCGCCTGCCGAAGAGCGCTTTGATCGTATCACCCGACTTGCGACTTTCATTTTTAATGTCCAAACGAGCTTAATTTCGCTTGTCGATGGTAACAGGCAGTGGTTTAAATCTAAGGTAGGGCTTGATGCTTTTCAGACTGACCGTGATATCTCTTTTTGCGGGCATACAATATTGCACCCGGATATTTTTATCGTTTCCGACGCAACAAAGGATGACCGCTTCTCTGCTAACCCGCTTGTGACCGAGGAGCCGCATATACGTTTTTATGCAGGAGCGCCGGTTTGCGAGCCAGGTGGGCAACCTATTGGCACATTATGCCTTATAGATCCACAGCCTCGTGACTTGACGATAAGCGAAAAACGAGTATTACGTGAGTTAGCTGACATGGTTGAGCATGAGATTGCCAGACTAGATCAGGAAACGCTACAAAAACAAGTCTCTGCAGGCATGACAAGAATATCATCAATAATGGCAACGTTGCCAGATATGGTTTTTGTCATTGACCGAAACTTTCGTTTTTCAGTGTGTAACGACCACCCTGATTTGCTTAAGCCTCAACATGAAATTTTAGGGCAGAAAATCCTTGATGTATTGCCTAATGAGTTAGGTCATCAACTGATGGATAATGTTAAACAAGCTTTTGAGAACGACAATGTCATTCACCACAACTGCACCTTCAAAAAATTAAATAAATCCTTTGAAGCGCGATACAAGAAAATTGATGAAAATGAAGTTCTGATTATTATTCGCAATACTTCTGAGCAAACCGCTGCACACTCTGCCATCAGACGTCTTTCGGAAGTTGCCAAGCAAACAACGAATGGCGTAGTGATAACCGATATACGTGGTTTTGTTGTCTGGATAAATGAGGCGTTTACTAGCATCACTGGTTATAGCATCGAAGATATGCTGGGTAAAAAGCCAGGCGAACTATTGCAGGGAGCCGACACTGATCCTGCAACTATTGTTAGGATGAGAGCGGCCTTAGCTTTACAGCAGAGTTTCAATGTTGACGTACTCAATTACTCAAAAGAGCAGCAATCATATTGGGTGAGAATAGCCTGTAATCCATTGCTAAACGAAGAAGGCGAGCTTAGTGGCTTTATTGCAATTGAGACTGATATCACGAAAGAGAAGCGGGATGAAGAACTCATTCGCAATAGTGAGAATTTACTCAAAGCGGTGATTGATGCCAATACTATTGGGACATGGCGTCTTAATTTACAAAATGGCGAGTTAGTAATTAATGATAAATGGGCATCATTGTTGGGCTACGAACTTTCCGAACTGCTGCCAACTTGCAGAAACACCTGGGAGAGACTGACCCATCCCGATGATTTAGCCTATAGTGCTGTACAAATCGAAAAACACGCAGCCGGTCTTATTCCCATATACGAAGCCAATATTCGAATGAAACATAAAAACGGCGAGTGGGTTTGGATTAATACCAGGGGGCGAGTGTCAACAAGAACAAATGATGGTAATGCTGAGTGGCTACTGGGTACGCACTTTGATATTAATGACCAGATACAGGCCGAAAGCTCACTCAACGAAAAATCAAAGCAGATGGAAGCTGTTGTCGAGAGTTTACTTGATGGCATTATTACCATTGATAGCAAGGGTAAGGTACTTACATTTAATCAGGCTGCGAATGAAATTTTTGGTTATTCTGATGAAGAAATTATAGGCAGAAATATCAGTATGCTTATGGGCTCACCACATCGTGAACATCACGATAGTTACTTATCAAATTATATTAACCGGGGTATCAGTGACATTACCGGTCGTATTCGTGAACTTGATGCGTTGCACAAAAATGGTACAACATTTCCTATTGAGCTGGGTGTTGTTGAAGTAAAAATGGCTGGTGAAACTAATTTCATTGGAATTGTGCGGGACATTACTCAGCGTAAAAAGCGTGAGCAAGAAATACATCAGTTAGCATTTTATGACCCACTCACATTACTACCAAATCGTCGGTTGTTATTAGACCGATTACTGGCGGCAATGACACATTGTTCGCGCGCCGACAATTTTGCGGCTTTAATGTTTCTTGATTTAGATAACTTTAAGAATCTTAACGACATTGCTGGTCACAATAAAGGCGATTTATTGTTATGTCAGGTCGCTGAACGCTTGGTTAGTTCAGTTAGGCAGGGTGATACGGTGTCACGGTTAGGGGGAGACGAGTTTGTTGTCGTAGTATCAGACTTAAGTAATGATAAAGAAACGGCTGCTAGTCAGGCTGAATCACTTGCGCAAAAAATCATGGCTCACTTAGCACAGGAATATGACTTAGAGGGTTTAACTTACAATAGCTCCGCAAGCATCGGGGTAACAATGTTTAATAGCGCAAGCGTCTCAAAAGAGGATTTATTAAAACAAGCCGACATAGCAATGTATAAAGCTAAAGAGGCTGGTCGCAATGGCGTGCAGTTTTTTGATCCTAAGATGCAGGTTGCAGTTAACTCAAGAGTGACCCTGATCCACGACTTATATAACGCAATACAGCAAAGACAATTTACTCTTTTCTATCAAAAGCAGATTGACCAGCATGGGCGGGTTGTCGGTGTCGAAGCGCTGTTACGCTGGTTTCATCCAGAAAAAGGGATGATTTCACCGGCACAATTTATTCCTCTAACAGAAGAAACAGGCCTTATTGTGCCTATTGGGGATTGGATATTACAACAGGCGTGTGAGACTTTAGTCAATTGGGCTAAACAACCTGTTACGAATAATCTAAGCGTCGCGATTAATATTAGCGTAGTTCAATTTAGCAAAGATGACTTTGTTCAGAAAGTACTCAACTCATTGAAAAATTCAGGCGCTAATCCTCAACTGCTAAAGTTAGAAATAACAGAATCACTCTTGGCTAATAATATTCCAGATGTAAAAGCTAAGATGCGAGAATTGCAGCAATGCGGTGTTACGTTTTCTATTGATGATTTTGGTACTGGTTATTCATCTTTATCATATTTGAAACAGTTACCTATAAACCAGTTAAAAATAGATCAGAGTTTTGTTCGGGACATCATTAACAATAGTAATGACAAGGCTATTGCTCAGGCTATTATAACTTTAGCTAGTTCAATGGATCTGCAAGTAATCGCTGAAGGCGTCGAGACAGAGGATCAGCGAGCATTGTTAAAGAGCATGGACTGCAATACTTATCAGGGGTACCTTTTTGGAAAGCCATGCAGACTTGAAGAGCTAAAATTATAAGTGTGTTACATCAATGCAATTGTGTGACGATGATTAGCGTTTTACGCCCGCTTTTATGAATAATATAAGAAAGTAATTATTAACGTCTGCTTTCAGAGTACTGCTGATTTTTGGTATATAAATAGCTGTTCCTAATAGTGCTACATTTTGGCTATTCCATAACCATTACCGAGAAATGGTGAAACCGTGTACATAAAGTATCTGACTCGTTTCAGCAGTGACACCATGCTATGGCACTGGTGATTACGGGTCACCGTTTCGTGCAGCTTGTGCCAGAGCAGCTCTATCTTGTTTATCCAGGGTGAGTAAACCGGTTGGAAGATAAGGATGAACTTGGGGTTGTCTGCCAGCCAGCTTTGCACCAGCCGGCTCTTGTGGATCACGTAGTTATCCAGGATCAGCGTGATGTTACGGGCTCGCCGGTAGCGCCGCCTTAGAGTTTCCTGTTGTGCTTCAATGTGCTTGATGCAAGCAACCACTTTAAAGAAGAGTATAAGCCACGGTTAACCGAAATTGTTCAAGAAACATTGAAAGAAAGGCCCGGTATCACATTACATACTTTGGCATTGGAGATTGCTAACTTACATGGCTTAACACGCACTAGTAAAAAGCAAGTTGATTACATTTATGAGCTTTTAAAGCCATGAGCAGGAATTAAAGAGAATTCGGGTTTCTCGCCAACAGTTTGATTATCGCCAGAAGATACTTGCGAGTTAATACATTGGCGAGGTGCATCAAAGCCCTCAACTTTTAGATTTCAAGTAATTTAAGTTTGTTTGCTACATATATGATGCAAAATTTCGTTTTATTGCAGTAACCGTAAATGATATTTCTTTCCTTAACTATCCTCTTTAGAACCGTTTAAAACAAGGTGACTTAAAGCTCACAGGTATTCCGTTGCATAGATTATGATGCAACCATTCAACATTTACAGTCGGTTTGGCTACATGTTAAGCCTGCCGCAATAGCTCCCCAATTTATAAATACGGTTTTTCTGCGTAGTTATGATGCAGAAAAAAGTTAATTTAACCAATGTCATTCAATGACAAGTTTTTGCGTGTCTATGATGCAAAAAATAATCCCCCTTCACAGTGTTCCTTGGCAGTTCCGCAACGCAGAAAACTTTTATTTGCGTCTAAATAGAGCAAGCCTTTTTATTGCTCTAGATTTATTTCCCAGTTACACCCTTGAGGTTTAATTCACTTCAACTTCCTGTTCTCCACACTTAAAAACGTGCTTTGGCTAATTTTTTTGAATATACGTTTGAAAATTCGGCTTTAGCTATCTTTTCGCAAAGCATAATTAAGTCTCAATTAAAGTTCGGGGTTAAAGATGCTGTCTACAGAAATAGAAGTGCTGAAATTAGTTTTAGAGGCTATCGAGGATGCTGAAAAACCAATTGTAGAAAGTGCGCAAGATATTTGTGATCAACACAAAAAAAGGAGAGTTCTTTTAGATCAAATTCATGGTGAGTCGGGAGATTTTAAAAAATCGACATTGCAAGTAAAAGTTAGGCAGCGAAAAAACTCTGAAAAATTTTACATCACTTGGGTTTCTCATGAGTACTCACCTATCAAGAAAATTAATAGGCATTGGGGGAAAGAAATTCCACCAACAAAAAAAGGATATACCGAAAAACAACTGAGTAAAAATTGCGAGGATGGCCACGCAAAAATTAATTGGGAAACTGAAATGCAACTTGCTCCATTAAGGGAGTCACTTGAAGTTTTGCATTCATCCAGAGTTAGTTTGAAAAAGCAGATCTGCAAACTTTCTAAAACACTATTTACCGCTCCAGCTGAGGAAGAAAATCATGATCAATAATGACCAACTAATCCATAAAACATTTGTTACTAATATCCAGTTCAAATCACACACCATCCATAACTTTTGGAAAAACGAAGGTGACCGGACATTAAATATTTATGAACGCATTGGTTCATTATTAATGTTAACCACTACAGAAAATGAACTCTATTCGAAAGTAAGCGCTTGGGAGTCAGAGCTTGCTGATTGGTTTAACCAAGAAATCGAAAGTATACAAAAACAAAAAGAAGCATTTATGGAAAATGCCGGTTTAGAAGAATCACCAGAAGTTATGACACCAAGCTCTTATGAATCAAGCGTACCAGTTTGCTATCCAGTCACTTGGAAGTTACTAAATTTAATTCAAACTTTAGATAATGAAATCGCAGAATTAGAAAATCTTTGGTTAACAGGTTTTGTTACAGATTTAGGTCGTCATGAAAACAGCAATAGAGCGATTGGTCTATTACGAAAATTAGTAGCAAAAATTAGCAACGCTACATCACCTGGTAAAGACAGAAGTGGGGGTCGATTTAAATCCACCCAACTAATTTCGTTAATTCGAGGTGGCCTAGAGTTATATGTAGATGACAGCCTTATTTTAAAACAAAATGAAGAAATTAAAGCCAAAGCTTCAAATAAAAACACAGAAAAAAAGACTGACTCAAAATCCACTTCATTGGATAGCCCTTCTGCAGACTCTAAGAACGAAACCGAACAGCCAAGCAACTCAAAAGTTAACGCAGCTTAAAATGACTAGGCGGAAAACCGCCTAATTTTTCCAGAGAGAAATATGAAGCTTTTACTTATTCCTTTTACTATTTTAATTAAGCTTTTTTTTAAAATTCAGAAAAAGTATCTAATCGTTCAAAGTGAAAATGCCGTTCGCTTGATGAGAGATGACGCAAAGAAGTGCAATGTAGATCTTGATAGTTCGAATAGCCCAGAGTTAGTTAATCAGATCATTGATAATAATAAATATTTAATTGCTCAAACTCGCTACTGTTTTGGAAATTGCCATGATTGGGAAAAAGAGAACCTAACCTTTCAGGGTCTATTTATAGATACGATTAAAAACTACGCTAGATATTGTGGCAACCTTCCAGCTTCTGAGGGTTATCACCATGCTAAAGAGTTCGGCTTAATTGAACATAGTTTACAAGTAGCTGATTTGGCATTAAGGCAAGCAAAGTCTCAATTCCTCCCTCAAGAATTCCCTCTAGACATCGAGAGACAAAGAACAAAAAGATATCAGTACGCCGCATGGCTTTGCGGCTTAGTGCACGATGCAGGGAAGATGCAAACTGATATGGATATTTACGATAAAAGCAATCCAAATAATATCTGGATTCCAATTATAGAAGACCTTGTTAGTTGGAAGGAAAAAAACAAAATAACAAAAGTTGGCATTAGATGGAGAAAAGACAGAATCCATAAGGGGCATGAAGTTTCTCCACAACCCATATTTCAACAAATCCTCACTCCTGATGCAAAGAGGTACATAGGCACATGCCCTGGCAACTTACTTGAAGACATAAGCACCACCCTTGCAAACTATCAAGGTATAGATGGCTACTTACAAAGAGCGGTTCGCTCAGCTGACTATGTTTCAACTGCCAAAGACATTCAAACAACTTGGGACAACGACCTTGGCGCAAGGAAGTCAGCGTTACACGAAAAAATCCTCAAGCTAATGCAAGATAAAGCCAAAGTATGGCTAACAGAAGGTAAAGCTATTGCTATTGATAACGAGATATACCTTCGGTGGCCTGAATGCTTCAATGAGTTAGCAAAGGAAATGCATCAATCAGATCCAACCGTTCCTAACAACCCAAGTCTTTTGCGTGAAAAAATGATGGATAGGGGCATTCTTCGTAAGCAAGAAAAAACTGATTACGCGCTCTTTTTTGAAACTGTTACTAACCTGTCTGAGGGTATTGATTTGCTCATCAGTAAAAATCTTAAGGGCGGTATTGGCGTTATTCGTCTGGAGTGGCCTTTATTTTTGCTTAAAGGTGAAGTTATTCCACCAAACCGTTACGGCCTATTAAAACTCGACATGGGGCTAAACGCAGTCATCTACTCAAGTGAGGGTTACCGATACATAAGCGAAGAAAATGTTATTGCTCATGAGGCTGCGGCTCACTTAAAAGCTAATAGTGATTCTCTAGAAATGAAAGTTGAGCATTCGGCAACAAAGAGTCCGCAAAAAAACGGCAAGCCTAATACCAGTAAAGCCAAAGGAGAAGCTACTGCGGAAGAGCCCATTAAGCCTAACAATCCATCTGAAAAGGCAAAAGCAGCTCAAAAGGATAGCCCGAACAAAGATAAACCTAAAAAGGAAAAACCAAAGAACACTAATGGTGAGCTATTTGCTCCAACCAACCAACAAAGCGCAAAGGTACCGGAAAAGCAAAATAACGAAACAACACTTAAAAAAGCAGCCCCAAAACCTAAGAGTGGTATTAAGGTGACTTCAACGACCAAAGCCATTGAGTTCATAAAGACCTTAGAGCCGATTTTAATCGATGGTCAAAACTACTACCTTGTTGATGATAAATGGAAAGACAACCTTGACGACAATCTAGAAAACGAACTTGAAAAAGCGGGGCTTATCGAAAGAAAGCCACCAGCATTAATTCGTTACTTCATCATCAATAAGCGTAAATACGTTAAAGCGAAGTCGCTTAAACCAAGTCAAAACCAAAAAGCTGAAAAAAAGCCGAAATCAAATGAAAATCAGGATAGTTCAGATGTAACCGCAGCTGATAATACATCTCAGAAAGCAAAGTTAGATATTGAATCTCTGCTTGCTATTGGCTTAACCCTTAAGACTGCTGAATTATTATTTGGAAACATTATTCACGAAAAAGTTGAGTTAAGAGACGGCTTTTTAATTGCACCTATAAGAGATAAGAAAACTCTTGTTAATGCCGTCACAAACAGCAAAGCCAGCGAAACAAATATCTTGTCGAGTTCAATCGTACAAGATAAGAATGACATACATATTAAGGTGAAACATGACGCAGGAACGTAGTAACCCATTATTCCACGAAAATTTATACCGACCTGTATATGAATTAAATAAGGCTTACGTCTCTTTAGCCGCTGGTGTTGTAACCTTTACCTCAAGCGTTATTGAGAGTGAAGGCCATATCGGTATGGTGGGTTTTGGAATCACTACAATACTCACCGCTCAATGTGGACACTACACTCTAAAGGCAATTCCACTAGTCAAACGCCAGTGCAAAATCTTCTTCAACAAGATTGAATTCGAGGATATAAAAGCAATACGTCAAGAGCACATGGCTAAAGAGAATATCCTAAATCCAAACAACAAAAAGAAGGGAAAGAACAAGATATTCATTGGAAATGGATTTGAATGGGGCGTGGAGCATGCAAATCGCTCATATCAAATACAAGGATTATACTCTGACAAACAAGAAGTGAAGCTTCCACTATTTCTTAAACCATTCGTTAAAAAGTGGCGTAAAGAAACGTTAAAGCTTGGCGGTAAACCATGGATTGATGGTGTCGGGGATGCCGAAAGGCAATACGTAGATGCTGAAACGTTCTTTGGCCACTCTATGATTATGGGCAATGTTGGTACCGGTAAAACAACAATGTTCATTTTGCTAAGCCTCGCGATGATCCACAAAGGCTATACCGTCATTGTATTAGACCCAAAAAACGACTCATCGTGGCGCAAAGCCCTACAAGCGGAAATGGAACATTTTGGTAAGGGCGAGCACTTCCACTACTTTCACCCTTCTAAACCATCTACATCTTGCACAATAGATCCGATTAAAAACTGGAATAGACCGACTGAGATAGCTGAACGTATCGCATCCATTATGGTTGAGTCGGGTAAAGAAGATAGCTTCATTCGATTCAACTGGAACGTCATAAACTCAACAGTTAACGCGATGCTTTATGCGGGCATACAACCACAAATCAAATCGATTGCTCGTTATGTGACAACAGGCAAAACCGCCTTAACTCAAAAGTGCCTTGAAAGACACTACGCTAAATGCTTAGGGGAAGATTGGGAGACTCAACTTAGCGCCAAAATGAGCTCTTTCGGGAAAACTCGTTTAGAGCAAATGCTAAATTACTATCAACAAGTTATATCTCAACAACATCAATCACCAGAAGTGGATGGCATAATTCAGTTGCTTACGCACAACGCCGAGCATATGCAAAAGATGACAGCTAATTTACTTCCTATTTTTAGCGTCCTTACATCTACACCTATGGATGAGCTTATATCACCAGAAGAGGCGATAGCAGAAAGCTTAGATGCGCGTGATGAGGATACTAGATACGAAACAGCTGAAAGTGAAACTACAGATTACACATCAAATCACATTGAAGGTGTATCAAAGAAATCAGGGAAAATAAGAGAGAAAGACAGTCGTTATGTAGACACTTCAGACATCGTTGAAAATGGAGGACTACTTTACATGGCGCTTGACTCTCTCAGCGACACAAAGACAGCGGGTTATTTGAGCAAACTTGTTTTAGCTGACATTGCTGCTGTAGCAGGTTCACGATACAACTTCTCAGAAGGGAGAGGCCGTCGAGTAGCGGTGTTTGTGGATGAAGTACATGCAGCGATTGCTGGGAATGATGCTCTTTTGAATTTATTAGCCCAAGGTCGTGCAGCATTTATGCAAATGTTTATTGCAACCCAAACTAAAGCTGATATTGAAGCTAAAACAGACCCAGCTACTGCAAACCGTGTATTAGGTCTGTGCAACAACTTCTTCTCTATGAGAGCAAACGACACATCAACTCAAGAATATGCTTCCAGCCAATTTGGTGAAGTGCCAATAACCAGCCAGCAAATCACTTTAGGTCAAAGTTCAGGGAACACAAATGACATGACTGACTTTGGTTCTTCATACGCTGAGAGGCTTACACAACAAAACGACAAAGCATTTAACGAAAGCCTACTTGGTTCGCTGCCTATTTTACAATATGTAGCACGACTTGCTGACGGCAGAACAATCAAAGCTAAAGTACCGGTAATACAACGATGAGCAGAGAAAAAGTATATAAAATCCAAAGTAGATGCTACAAAAAAAGCAATGTGAATAATTCACTTTCAGAAGATAACAAGCACATATACTCGGTCATCTACAAGAAAGCACCTGCTGTGGAAGAAACACTTCGATATTTGTTAGATTTTATTGGGGATGAATTGAAGCATCCACAACAAGATGTAGATCTATTTAATCACATCATTAACAAAGCTGGTCAGCACTCTCTTGTACATAATTCACATCTGAGCCGAGCAGAGTTTTTTAAAGCCTTTCTCTTCACGGTTACAAGTGAACTTACAGCCGTACTCGATGTTATGGTCTACACTGGGGGCTCAGGCTCGTGTATTGCAGTATGGGGCCCTCTCTTAGAGACAATCAGCCAGTTTCTAATCACGCACAAGAACTCAGCAATACGCGCTAAACCAAACTTGATTGAAAAAGAGTTAAATCAAGAATCATTACTGATGATACAACACTTTCTACTGCGCAAGATTGTGAAGCGTTCACACCTGTTCTATTTCGGCGTTCCTAATTTTGATGAAAGTAAAACCCTTACATTTAAGGAGGCGTTTTCGTCATGATTTATGAGAATGACAGCGAAGACCTGTATAAGGATAAGTCTGGAGAGCAAAATAGAAAAAAAGAATACTCAAAGTTATTCATCTTTATTCTATTTGCGTTGGCAGCACAGGTTCTTGCTTTAAACCCCACCAGCTTTAACAAAATGCTAGAAAATGAAGTTAAAGCGAGCTACAAGGCCATCGGTGAAAAAAACTGGCTTAACCTTACTGATGCATCGCATAGGCACTACAACACAATCATTGTAAGGTCAGGATTTAAGCAGTATTTCTTGGACAAGGTAAATCGAGATACAGACGATAAAAACCCTTTAGCCAGGCTAACAGCAAAGCTTTTGCCTTTAGTTAAAAGAGTAACAAACAACATACAAACGCTTACATACCAAATCTTACACAGAGCAAACCTTTTAATGATTTGGCTTTATATTTTAGTGCCTTTCGCACTTGCTCAACTAGTTATTGGTGTTTATAGCTGGAGAATTAGGGCTTATACATTCGGTAACAAAACAAAGACTCGTATGTTAGTTATTAAGAAACTAACCAAAGGTATTTTAGTAGGTGTCATAGTATATTTCGCCCTACCTAACTTTTACCCTACAGCTGGGGCATACATACCTTTTATTGCTTTATTGTTTGCATCATTCCTAACATCTAGATACATAGCAACACTGCAAAAGCATATTTAGGACCCTCGGCAACGAGGCTATAAAAAACTGACGCTGTTTACGTGTAAGAGGAATGAGTAACTCACGAACACAAGCTTGTTTAGGTAGCGTGCTGCAAAAGCCGAATGTCAGATCTTGTCTGAATTAATACAGTTTAAAGTATTTGCCCCGAAATCTTCTTCTAAATCGTTTTTGAAAAGTGAGTTAGAAAAGATTTAAATGATATCAAAGTATGCACTCAATCCGGTTTCTGCCATTTTCCTTTGCACGATATAAAGCTGAATCAGCACGTTCAATTACTGTCAACGTATTATCATCAATACGACTGACCGTCACTCCACAGCTGACTGACAATCTTTTTTCGTGAAAATAAATACCATTTATATCTGTAATAATGGTCGTTGCAATCTCTTTTGTTTCATCTAAGGTTGCCCCTTCAATGATGATTACAAACTCTTCGCCACCCCAACGAGCACATAACGCTTTACTTGGAGATACTGACTTTAATTTATTTGAAACAATGACAAGCGCTTTATCGCCTTCCAAGTGACCATAGGTATCGTTTATTTCTTTAAAATAATCAATGTCTAGTAGTATGAAACCAAAATTCGAGCTTTTTAGTAAACTTGAAAGCGTTCTATCTAGTTTTTCTCGATTAAACAATCCAGTGAGTTTATCGGTTTCAGCGAGTTTTTTAATAAGCTGATTTTTCTCAGCCAACGTATCATAAGCAGCAAACCGAGTTTTTTCATAGAAACGAAATAAGACAATGTGAGCAATGGCAACTTCAATAATATTAAAAACAGAGCCAAGGCCAATTTTAAGAGGTTCCGGATTCTGTGAGTGTTCATAAACTATAAAAGCACACACTGCAAAAGCAAACGCACTAAGTAAACTTCCCCAATTTCGACCTACTAAATAAAATGAAAATGGAGGAATTAATGTTGCCCAAAATAATGAATAGGCCGCGCCGTTAATTGAGATAATAAATGTCAGTATTAAACTGTTAATCAATAACACCACAGCCCATGAAACCGCTTTAATTTTTGAGCTTTTAATGAACCAAACATATAGTAAAATAGACAAAGTTAGCCCAACCGCATCAAGCAAAGCGAGTTCATAGCTGTTGAATTTAAAGATATTGATAACAGTCAGTACAAAGAAGTACACAGTACATATCAATAAAGAATGGGCGATCAAACGGCTTCGCCAAAATAGCTCAGGACTATTGTGGTGTGCTGGAATGTTTTTATACCAATATTTGAGCATAGTAAATTCTGTTTTTAAATTATTACACGCGAGCTATGCTCTCAAGCAAAGGCCCAGTCCTGTCACTCTATCATAGAGAAACGTGCTAGGACTGAGCGAGGTTTTTCATTATTTTTTATCGCCGTTTATTATGTGCAAATCACGTTGAGGGAACGGAATAGTAATCCCTTTGCTCTCCACTTTATCTTTAATTTTACGCTGTGTTTGCCAATATATATCCCAGTAATGTGGTGTAGCGACCCAAGCACGAAGCTGCAAGTTCACAGAACTATCTGCTAATGTGTGGACTAAATACTGAGGGGCTGGCTCAATCAAAATTCGAGATTCTTCACTAACAAGCTCCCTTAATGCCGCAAGCCCATCTTCAATTGAATCACCATAAGAAATACCCACAGTTATATCCATGCGACGCTTTTCGTTTCTCGTAAAGTTTTTTATCGCATTTGCCCAAACCGTGCTATTTGGGATTGACACAAAAACACCATCGGCGGTTTCAAGGACAGTGGTAAATAGACCTAAATCTTTTACACTCCCTGTATAGCTTGACACTTCAACAAACTCTGCCTTTTTTAGAGGCTTTAAGAAAAGTAGCATGACCCCCGCAGCCACATTACTGAGCGTATCTTTTAGGGCTAGACCAATCGCTAAGCCTGCGGCACCGACGAGTGCGACAAGACTGGCCGTATTGACTCCAAATAAATCTAAAATAATCACAATTGCAATTAAATAAACCACATAGCCTGATAGCGTGGTAAGCAGCTTAGTAATGATTTCATCATGCTTGCTCAATCGGTAAACACCTTTATGTACAGCTCGTTTAAGTAGCTTTGAGCAAATACTAGCTCCTATTAAAATGAAAATAGTAAGCAATGTATTCTTGGCTATCGCTATGATTTGTAATTGGTGCTCAGAAAAAAAGTTTATGATGGTTTCCATCGGTGATTTTCCTTTAAATATAAATAATATACGCGTTTGTTTCTAAATGATTTGATAACGAAAGCTAGTTAATGATGCTGTTAACTAAGTAACCATTGTAAGCAATGTAAGAAGTAAGCAAGACACCACCTTCCCAACGGTTTACCCTGCCTTGTCGGCCAAAACCGTAAGCCATAACCAACAACATGACGGAAAGTACAAGCATCACACTCCAATCTCGGTAAAGTACGTCTGTAGAAATGTGAGGGATAGGCTCAATAATACCAGCGATACCAATTACAGCTAAGATGTTAAACATATTCGACCCCACAACATTGCCAATTGCGATGTCATGCTCTCCCTTTTTAGCGGCAATAATAGAAGCTGCAAGCTCTGGCAAAGATGTCCCTAATGCAACGATAGTTAAGCCGATAATAAGGTCACTGACACCGAGCGCAGTTGCAATTTCAACCGCTCCCCAAACAAGTATGCGAGAGCTAATAATGAGTAATGTTAAGCCCACGATGAGCCAGAAAATTGCTTTTCCTAAGGACATGGCGTGACTTTTAAGCTCAGTATCAAATTCTGTTTTAAGGGTATCACTCGGTGATTTCATACCTGAGTACACAGACCATGCTAAGAACAAGACTAATCCGCCCAGCAACAGACTTGCATCAATCACTGATAAAGCGCCGTCATACAGCAAATACCCCAAAAAAAGTACGACAACTAATAGTAAGGGAAGCTCATTTTTAACAATTTTAGACTGAACAGCGATAGGGGCAATGATGGCTGTTACACCAAGAATTAAGCTAATATTTACAATGTTGGACCCAAGTGCATTACCTAACGCTAAGTCAGGGTTTCCATCACTTGCAGCCATTGCTGATACAACCATTTCCGGAGCCGAAGTCCCAAAACCAACAATAACCATACCAATTAAAATTGAAGGCAAGCCAGCATGACCAGCTGTAGATGCCGCTCCTTCAACAAAGCGGTCTGCACTCCATACGAGTAAGATAAACCCCGCAATAATAGCTGTCATAGCTAAAACCATGACTGAGCCCCCTCTATAGCAATACCTGAAAGGCGTATGGCAGGTCTATTTACAAAATGAAGTGAGCTTTGGCAGTGACGTAGTTTCATTATTTACCCTTAGGGCAGACTGGAATAATAAGGCAATAAACCACCTCTGCCCGAAATGACCCATTGCCTTAAGTCTTGTCAAAACCTGAGACGGTTCGAAACTGCCACGAGCGATGTTGCTCGGAGACTGTTGACAGTTTCCTTGCTAAATGCAAGAGACTACTCCCCTAAGTTTTTAAAGAATAATCTATCCCTAATAATAATACAATTAGCTTGGCTGCCTTTTTTAAAAAACGATGAATGTAAAGAATCATCAGAATAGGCCGATATGAAATTACATCACTAAATCAGGGACGTATTATGAAGGTTAATTCTGGAAGTTTACCGCAACCACTTAATAATCAAAATGTGACTTTAGAGTCACCTATAAATGGCAAGGCTCTTTTAGAAACTGAGCTTAAAAAATTGGCGGATGACGTATATCATGAAAGCGCGCCTCCAGAGCTAAACCAAACGTATACCAAACCGCTGACGATGACATCGAGCCAGATAGACATAACTAAAACAGTTGATGACTATATGCATGAGCTAGCTGTTGCTACTGGTGAATTATATTTGCCGGGAGGTAGTCTGCCTAAGGCGGTAGAAAAAATGCTGTCTCCCTATGACTCACTTCTTTCAGATGTAAATCGGCAGAACCCTTCATTGGCCAATAAAAATTGGGGAATCGCTATAAACCAATCTGGTGCTTTAGAAGCGACAGGCACAATTACAGATTTTGAAAAAGAATTCTTAGAAGAAAGGCTAAATAATTCAGAGGAATTGGTAAGCACTATAGCTGATTTTAAATCTAATTTTTTAAAATATATTGTGCCTGAAAACCGAGGTTATGGAAGGTATGATGTTACGGCTGATAATTTTTCAGATGTCTTCGATTTTAGAGAAATGCTTGAAAGTTCAAGAAGCGATGCAGACTTTAAAAAGACATGGGAATATGAAACTAATTGGTTAAAGTTGACTGACAACATTTTGTCACAACTAAAAAGAAACGCCCAAAGCTTTTAAAGGTTTTTAAGTATTACAATGAACTCACAGAGAATGTTACAGATCCATCGGCCCTAAAAGCACTGCATCAATCTCAACAATTAACTATGTGAACTACTCGCGCCTAAAGGCATCGAGCTTCCAAGATAATAGCCTAAGCTACTAACCTTTCTTTTTTGACGCTTCGTTGGACACCGCTAGTCGAGCTTTTGACTCGGCTAGTCTAAGCTTTCTCTACACGGCAGCGTTATGCCTG
>NZ_PNDF01000090.1:0-11650 GCF_005887195.1 Pseudoalteromonas sp. S1650
AACAAAATTGGCTTGGTGACAATAGCGTTATGGACCCACCTGACCCCATGCCGAACTCAGTAGTGAAACGAAACAGCGCCGATGATAGTGTAGCAGCTGCTATGTGAAAGTAGGTCATCGCCAGGCTCCAAATAAGAGAAGCCCGATTCGAAAGAGTCGGGCTTTTTTGCGTTTTGAGCTGTCAGCTTTCAGCCGTCAGACTTCAGTTGAACTGCGGGGTTGCCCTGTACAAAGTCACCCTCAGCAACAAAACCCCGTAGGCACTTCAGTGCCGAATCTAGACCATAACAAACACATTCATGGCTGAAGCCATTCCTAAAAGTACACTTTGTCTAGAACCTAGAACCTCCGGCAGAGGGAGACGCAGCCCCAAACATCCACACCGGGCGGCTGAACGCTGAGGGCTGAAAGCTGATAGCTCTGCGATGTGTTGGGTTTCGCTCCGCTCTACCCAACCTACGCCAGAACTTAACACTTTACCCTTTCAAACTTGCTAACTAGCGGCTAAAAAAGCCCATACTCTTCGGTTTCTTCTGCTTCGTGGCGCATGAGGTGTTCTGGGCGGAAGATGGCGCTTGGGTCTAATAGTAAGCTGTGTTTATGCTTCATTTTAATTAGCCCGCGCATCATGTTTTTAGTTTGTGGGTCAACATCAAAACCAACAGAGGTAAGCTGCTCTAACGGTTTGATATCTTCTTTCTTAACATTAATATTGTCTTCGACTTTATCGACCAGAAGCCCCATATGAGGTGTTACACCGTCTTTAGTTGTAAAAATGATGATTGGCTTGTAATCAAGGCTTATCTGCTCTCGGGCCGATTCAAACAACCGGTTTAGCTGATTAAGAGTTTGTCGTTTTTTTTCTTCAAATAAAATAATTACAGAATCTTTTGACTGTGTTTTCCGTACTTCTAAAAGTTCGCTAGCCATAACATGTAGTGCATGGTAGGGCTTTTCAAGTTTGGCAACAATGCTCTTAAGATCTTCATTATCAGTCTCGAAATCTTTGTACCAGCGACTAAATGAGGACTTACTTGGATCTAGCGAATTTGTGATGGATGTTCCAGTAGATAGGTTGTTTTCTAATACATTAAGCCATTCTAAGTGCTCTTTTTCTCTTTCAACTAATAATTCTGAAAGCGCGGCATTTACTTCGTATGTTGACCTGTTATTTAAAACTACCCCCAAATCAAATATGGGGGTCGGCGTGTCCATATAATCTTTGACCCCGATAAAGCTCTTATTTTCATTGGGCAATGAGGTTAAATTACCCTCATAACGTTCAGTTAGAAGAATATCAAGAATTTTTAATGAAATGGTCTTGTGCCCAACTCGGAAATTAATCAGATCCATATTTCCCTCAAAGCCTTGTTAAGTCTTTATAGCATAGAACATTATTATGTTTTTAGTGATGGATTTACAAAATTACTTTTTGAAATAGGAGCGGTAGATTTTTTTATTATTTCCAGCACTATGACTATTAAATAAATCAGCGAATTCAGATGTGTCAGTGAAGAGGTGAGTTAGCTCGGTCAGCAGACATTGATTGTTTAGAGGCGTTGGGCATTTTTGGGCAGCGCTAACCAATGCTACGGCATTCAAATAACCTTCAAATATAATTCTATTCGCACTCGTGTGATAAGGCTCGATATCTTCAATAAACTGCTTACACCAAGGGTTTTTACAGTTATTAGGGTCGGGTACCACTTCAGTGACCATAATGTTGGCGGGCTGTTTCACTCGCTGATATAAATCATGGCTCGAAACGAAAGACACCGAAGTATAGTCTGGGTTGAAGTTTTGTTTGTTTGCTGCATTAATGAATTCAGCGAGAGGCTCGTAAGTGCCGACTAAACAAATTGCGGTTGCTTTACTTTCTTTTAGAAGCGCTAAAGCTTTTGAAATATCATCACTATTGCGCTTAAACCGAGCGACTTCTACAGGTTTAATACCATGTATTTTTAATGCATTAACAAGGTTGTTTTCTACCATATAGCCAAACTCATCGGCTTGGATCATCAAGCCAATTTTTTCATGCTTACGCTCTTTCACGAAATAATTAATTTGCTCTATGGCTTCATCTTGGTAGCTCGCACGAAGATTAAATACATTTGGCATTGAGCTATTATGTAAAAAATCAGCGCCTGTAAATGGCATTAGAAATGGAATGCGGTGCCTATCCAGAATAGGTTTAATTGCATGGGCTGTTGGTGTGCCCATAGAGCCAAAAATTGCATGGATCTTTTGATCAAATAAAAACTCGCGAGTATTCACTACGGTATTTTTTGGCTCATAACCATCATCAGCTAAAATCAGATCGATACTTTGCCCATTAATACCGTTTTCTTTGTTGATTTTATTAAAGTAAATATTACTGCCAAGCGCCAGTTGTTCGCCTATTTGCTTTGCGGGTCCAGTGAGCGCAGTGGACATGCCGAGTTTAATGGTAGGCTGTGCGTGTTCAGCTAAAGCTATCTGAGGTAGTAGCAAGGTACAAATACATAAACACTTAATGGCTGTGATTTTGAAGTGATTTATAGTGAGCATACCAACCTTGCACTGCGGTTTTGAACTGTGACTCTAAGTCTTTTTTACCTGTAAAACCGGCTTCTTCGATTAAGCTATTTACAGAGGTTTGCTGTAATACTAGTCGAATAAGGATGAACTTTGTATGTTCATCTAATAAATTTAGACTAATTGGTGTGCTCCAAAGTATTTGCCATAGCAATGGCTGTACTTGGAAGAGGTTAATATCACCAGTTAACAGCCGCTCAGCTCTGGCATCTAAGGCAGAAGATAGATCACTTTTTGGTAAGCCTTTGAATAGCTCTGCAATAAGCTGCCAAGGAAGTGAGTTAAAGTGATCAAGGAGTTGCAAAGAGAAATCTTGCTTAAACTCTTCTATTAACAGTGCTGCGCTATCTGTCGTTTGCTTATCTAATGCTTTAACCACTAAGGCAGCATGTTCTGCCGTTGCTTTGTCATGACTAAATCCAAGCTTAACAACGTTGAAGCCATTACTTTGCCAAAACTTAATTAATGTCGCATTTGCGCCAAAGCTAGCACCAAAATAACTACAATTGCTTAATTGGCTTTCGCAGTGGTTTAACAGGGCTGAGCCTATACCTTGCTGATGACATTCAGGTGCAACAGCTATTCTCACGACTCTCGCTGAGTGTTTACACAAATCTTCTGCTTTTCGGCTTAATTGAGTCAGAGTTTGCGCCATTAAATGACCATGTGGCCGACGCTTTCCTCTTATAACCTGCTCTGCAATCTCAGGCGTTAAGCCACCCTCAATAGCAATTAAGCAAACGGCTTTTAATGCATTTTCTTGTTTGCAGATAGATAGCTGTAGCTCTGGGGCATCAAGCAATTGGCGTAAGTCGTTTACCGTGGTTTGATAATGAGCCAACGCCAATAGCGCCATAATTTGGCTAAGCAACTGCTCATCATCAATGAGTTGCTCTTTGCTTATGCTTTCGAATTGATATGACTCTTTACTCTGCGTTTCTAGATATTTTGCATCAAGTAATAGTAGTTCACGTAGGCTATTTTCTAGGGGGTCATACTTGGCGAAACGAACAGGTTCATCCAAAGTAATTGCCTTTAGCGATTTAAATTGGCTACGTAAGTAATGTAAAAAACGTAACGTGTAACCACGCCCATTTCCTTCATAACCAACCATAGTGCTGGCAAATACGATCCGTGGATAACTTTTTAGGATCTGCAATAGCATAGGAACCGGAATCGCTGCTGCTTCGTCGACAAATAACAGATCGCAATCAGGTTTTTCATGTAGCAGTGTATCTGGCGCAATATAGCTAAGGTTAGCTAGTTGCTTACAGTTTTGCTCTTTGCTAACACCAAGCTCAGCGGCTAAATGCTTAAAGCTTGTTTGTACGGCTTTGGCTTGGGTGGCGCAAATTAGGATTCTTTTATCTTGAAGATTTGCTGCTGCAAGCCCTAAAGCGGCTGACTTACCACGACCTCGGTCTGCACTGATCACAAAAGGACGATTAGCGCGCCCTGTTGCGGTTTTAATAATTTGCTCAACACATGCTTGTTGTTGCTGATAATTTATCTCAGCAGTTGCTGGCGAAATAGATTGGTAAGCAGGAGGCGAGTGCTTAGTAAAATAATGTGGCTGCAATTTTAGCTTGGCGAAAAAGCGCTGATTAAAAAAGCTGTGTTTAATTTCTTCGCCATAAGAGGTAATACTTGTGAGTGCTGGGTCTTGCCAGTTATTATCATCGGGCAGCAATAATATCAGTACACCGCCTGCTTTTACGGTACCGGCAAGCGCGGCTAGTTTATCGGCATATAAACCGCTAAAACCATCAAAAATTGCGTGATGAAACTCTTGACCAAGAATCTGGTGAGCATGTTTTGGGAACTCACTATTTGCTAATAGTGAGCTGCTACTGAAAACATAGGTATTTTTAAGCGCTAATTGGTTTGCAAACTGATAGCACCAAGTTTCGCTGCCTTGCACAATGACAAGCTGGCGATGCTTTGCAATCACCAGCTCATTACATAGCGCTGTTATATACTCATTATAAGGCTTGAAGTCTTGCATACTGTGTTACAAGCCATTTGCTGCCTAGGTCATCAAAGTTCACTTGAATACGTGACTGTGCGCCGCTACCTTCGTAATTGAGTACGGTTCCTGCACCGAACTTAGCGTGTAATACGCGCTGTCCTAAGTTAAAGCCGCTATCTTCAAATGCGGCATGTGTTACTGATGGACTAAAACGACCTGCCGCAGGTGGCCTTGAAACCTGTGTTTTAATACGAATTTCTTCGATACAGTCTTCAGGCATTTCGCGTAAAAAGCGTGATGGGCTGTGGTATTTTTCTTGTCCGTATAAACGGCGGCTTTCTGCGTGGCTAATATATAGTTTTTCCATCGCGCGAGTCATGCCAACATAACATAAGCGACGTTCTTCTTCTAAACGACCAGACTCTTCATTACTTTGTTGTGATGGGAACATGCCCTCTTCAACACCCACCATAAATACCAGCGGGAATTCTAGGCCTTTTGCTGAGTGCAGTGTCATCATTTGCACCGCGTCTTCGTGCTCATCAGCTTGACCTTCGCCAGATTCTAGAGAGGTATATGCCAAAAAGCCTTGCAGTGGTGAGCTGAACTCTTCATCTTCAGGGAGTTCGTATTGACCACAAGCACTAATAAGCTCTTCTAAGTTTTCTACGCGGGCACGGCCTTTTTCACCTTTTTCAGCTTGATACATTGCCATTAACCCCGAGCTTTGAATGGTGTATTTCGCTTGCTCTTCTAGGGTGAGATCGCTGATTTTATCTTCGATATGCTCAACAAGTTCTAAGAATTTTGTCACGGCACTTGCTGCACGGCCAGATAAGTGCTGCTGCTCGATAATAGCTTTAGCGGCATACCAAAGTGGCAATGACTCATTGCGCGCGCAATCACGAATGTGGCTTAGTGTTTTATCACCAATGCCGCGAGCAGGGGTGTTAATAACGCGCTCGAAAGCCGCATCATCTTGACGGTTACCAACTAAACGTAAATACGAAAGTGCATCTTTGATCTCTTGGCGCTCGAAGAAGCGCATACCGCCGTAAATACGGTATTTTAAACCTTCTTGTAGCATTGCTTCTTCGAGTACACGAGATTGCGCATTGTTACGGTATAAAATCGCGGCGTCTTGTAATGCATTACCTGCATTTAGCCAGCTACGTAGTTTGCTGCTAACAAAGCGCGCTTCGTCTAATTCATTAAACGCAGCGTAAACTGAAATCGGCTCACCATCATTGCCGTCTGTCCACAGGCTTTTGCCCATGCGTTCAGCATTGTTTTTGATCAGCGCGTTTGATGCTTTCAAAATTGTTGCCGTTGAACGGTAATTTTGTTCAAGGCGAATGGTTTCGGCTTCGAAGTCAGTTAAAAAGCGTTTGATATTCTCAATTTTTGCGCCACGCCAGCCATAGATACTTTGGTCATCATCACCTACGATCATAATACTGTTGGTGTTACCTGCGAGTAATTTTAACCAAGCGTACTGAATCGTATTGGTATCCTGGAACTCGTCTACCAGCATATGGGCAAAACGCTGTTGATAGTGACGTAAAAGTGTTGGGTGGTTCTTAAGTACTTCGTAGCAGCGCAGCAGTATTTCTGCAAAGTCGACTAAACCTGCGCGGTCACAAGCCTCTTGATATGCAGCATAGACTTTCAGCATCATTTGCTCATTAATATCGTAGGCTTGAATGTCTTTAGGGCGCAGACCTTCATCTTTTTTCGCGCTGATATACCAACCAAATTGTTTTGCAGGCCACTTTTTATCATCGATGTTCATCGCTTTAAGTAAGCGTTTGATCATACGTTGTTGATCGTCAGAATCTAAAATTTGAAAGCTTTCTGGCAAGTTCGCTTCACGGTGATGGGCGCGCAGAATACGATGAGATAAGCCGTGGAAAGTACCAATCCACATACCACCAACCGGTGCTTTTAACGTTTCTTCTACACGAGTGCGCATTTCTTTCGCGGCTTTATTTGTGAAGGTTACCGCAAAGATACTGTATGCAGAAGCTTGCTCAACTTGCATGAGCCATGCGATGCGATGAACAAGTACTCGAGTTTTACCAGAACCTGCACCTGCAAGTACTAGCATATTTTGCAATGGGGCTGCGACTGCATCCCGTTGTTTGTCATTTAAGCCATCGAGTAATTCAGAAACGTCCATCGTTACGCCTTTTCAATCTATAATGGGTGGAGTATAACAGGTGTTTATGCAAGGCTAAATAAAATACTGTTTTTATAAACAGCTATTTTGGCAAGTCATTAAAATTGAAGTATAAAAATTGTGAATTTGACCGATTTTTAGCAAAAAAAACTAAAATCAAAATAACGCTCCTTTTTAACACTTTGATTTGTAAGCCATAATAAGTTGGCATAAAGTGTGTTTACTAAAAGTATAATCATTAAAAACTACAGAGGTTAGTATGGCAGAGCAAGGTTCTGGCGGTAATGTAATCGCAGCAATATGTAATATCTTTTTTCCTGGTTTAGGGCAATTGGTACAAGGCCGTTTAATGGCGGCTATTGCATTCTTTTTAGCATGGGTTATCAGTGGGGCACTAATTTACGTTGCAGTTGGCTTTATTCTACTGCCAATCGTATACCTATGGGCGATTATTGATGCTGCGCGCTTCAAATCGCGACTCTAGCTATTTTAAATAGCATAAACACGAGCGCCCCGTTGGCGCTCGTGCTGATTTAAGACTACAAAACTCGCCACGTTTAGCTGCAAACGGTATAATTAGCAGATAACGTATTAAGAGTACCCTCCATGGAATATCAATTTATCCGCGATCCTATTAGCGGTTTACGCATTAAAATCTCCTCTGAGCATGCAGTTATTGGCCGTTGGCTAAACGAAGAAATCGGTAAAGAAAAAATCGCGATGGTACAAGCATTGATCTCTGCGGTTAAGAGCAGTCATGAGCCTTTAACCTTACAAGGTCAAGAAATTGATTTGATCTTAAGTAAAGACGAAGCGCTGTTCGAAGCACATGCGTTACATCAAGACAACGAAGACTTAGTTGCCTACCAAGATGATGATTTAATGCTTGAAGAAGAAGGCCTGTGCAGTGGCTGTGGTTTTGAAGACTTTGTTGATTTAATTGAATCTTGGCAAGAATTTACACAAGGCCGATAAGCAGACATATGTTCTGCTTATCGGTTGCTAATTTATTGCTCGCTCACTGATTTAACAGCCGCTAGTAATAAATCTTCTGTTAAGCGTACTTTGTAATTTGGGTTGGCGTATTGAAAATTAACTAACCCATTAGTGTCTATAACAAACACTGCAGGTACGGGTAACGCTACTTTCACTTCGCCCTCTAACGAGACAAAGTTAACCCCAAGTTTGTTGCGGTAAATCTTTGCTGTTTTGTCATCTAAGTAAAACGCTAAACCTAACTTTTGTGCCAACAAAAGGCTGTCGTCAGACAATAATTGATAGTTTGGTGAAGTAATTTTTGATTCAGCGAGCTTTTCAGGACTATCTGGCGAAACGGCAATTATTTGTGCTCCTAAATCCGCTAGCTCTTTCTCAATTTTTTGGACATTGGCCAATTGCTTTGAACAATATGGGCACCAGCCACCACGATAAACAATGAGCACAGTCGTTTTTTCTTTAAAACGCTCAGCGAGTGAGACGGTTTTACCGTATTGATCTTTTAACTCAATATTTGGCACTGCTAAGCCGGGTAATAATGGGCTAACTTGCTCTGCTGATTCGGCAATATTGGTTGCAGTCGCAGCAATAACTTGGCTTGATAGTACAAATAGTGCACTGATGAGTAGAGATTTAAACATGGGTTTCCTCGGTTATTTTTATCAACTGCAAAGCAGACCTGATCATATGTGTTTTTATTTCATCAATGACAAAATTATCTGTAGTATATACATAATTGAAAATGCAAGTTGGGATAAAGAATGTCTGCTAATTTACAAAAACTCGTTGTTATGCTCGAGATGCAAAATGCGATGAATACTAAAGTTCATGAGCAATGGTTTAGCCAAGGTTTTGAATGGTATCGTGCAATTTGGGTTGAGTGTGCTGAAATGCTGGATCACTACGGTTGGAAGTGGTGGAAGAAACAAACCCCAGATACAGAACAAGTTATTTTAGAGTTAGTTGATATTTTCCATTTTGGTTTATCTTTACGTATTGATGGTGAAACCAGCTATGAGCAGTTAGCTGCACAACTTGAAGCTGAGTTAAATGCACCAGTTCAAGCCGATGATTTTAAACAAACACTCGAAGTGTTAGCTGGGTCAGCTGTCGCTGAAAAGAGTTTTAATGCAGCCGCATTTGCAGGTTGTATGGCGCAAATTGGTATGGATATCGATGATTTATACCGTGGCTACGTTGGTAAAAATACCTTGAACTTCTTCCGCCAAGATCATGGCTACAAAGATGGTAGTTATATCAAAGTGTGGAATGGCCAAGAAGATAACGAGCACTTAGTTGAAGTGGTAAAAAGCCTAGATACAGAGCATGCAGATTTTGCAAAACTTGTATACCAAGGCTTAGAGCAGCGTTACCCGAAGTAATTATTTAACGGGTATAAACTCGCGAAAATCGATGGTCGATAAAAAGCCATCGAACTGTTTATGCGGTTGCTGACTATCAGGGTTGGCAACCGCAAGTATATGACCAATACCAAACTCTTTTGCCGCATCTAGCACGGCGGGGCTGTCATCCACAAATAAAGTCCGTTCCTTATCAAACTGCCATTCTTGATGTACTTGTTGCCATAATGGTTGATGCTCTTTACTCACGCCATATTGGTGAGTTGAGATCACCCCATCTAAGTAATTATCGATAGCAGTATGTTCAAACTTTAACATGGCACAATCTGGGTGCGCGTTAGTAAGCATGATCAATTGCTTGCCTGCTTTTCTAAGCTCAGTTAAGAACGGCGGAACATCTTCACGAATTCTGATTAAATGTTGAATGTCACGTTTCAGTGCCATAATTGGTAAATCAAGTTGCTGCTGCCAATAATCTAAACAGTACCAATTAATTTGTCCGTGAACTTGTTGATAACGATGTAAAATGTCAGCTTTTGCTGCGTCTAAACTGATTTTATGTTTACGCGCATATTGCTCGGGAATAACGGTTAGCCAAAAGTAATTATCAAAATGCAAATCGAGTAGGGTGCCATCCATATCTAACAACACAGTATCGATTTTTGACCAATTTAACATAGGCAATTCACTTTAAAAGATTTATGATGAGCATAACTGCCATGATAGCAAATTAATGCCAATGACACAGAAAAAGCATCCTACACCACCGCAAATTTTGTCTAATGAAGTTGTCGCTAAAAGTCGACTATTTACTGTTGAGTCTCTCGAATTGAAGTTTTCAAATGATGAACAAAGGCAATACGAAAGAATTCGTGGCGGTGGCAGAGGTGCAGTGATGATAGTGCCAGTAACGGTCGATAACGAACTGTTATTAGTGCGAGAGTATTGTGCAGGCACCAATGATTATCAGTTGGGTTTTCCAAAGGGCTTAATTGACCCAGGCGAAACACCTCAGCAAGCTGCAGACCGGGAGCTTAAAGAAGAAGTTGGTTTTGGTGCTAAGCATTTCGCTGAACTAAAAAAAGTCTGCATGGCGCCAAGTTACTTTAATGCCACTATGCATATTTTGTATGCTGAAGATCTCTACCCTGAAACCTTACCTGGTGATGAGCCAGAACCGCTTGTCGTTGTAAAATGGCCAATAACTGATTGGCAATCATTATTGCAACAAGAAGACTTTACTGAAGCACGAAGTGTCGCAGCTTTGCTATTATTAACAAAGTACTTAGAGTCGGGAGCGGGCAATGAATGATTTTTTAGAACCGTGTATTCGGTTAGCTGAGCAAGCAGGCGATGCCATTATGGCCATTTATCAGCAGGATGATATTGGTGCTGAGCAAAAGTCAGATCATACTCCGGTCACCAAGGCTGATTTAGCATCAAATGATGTGTTAATGGCAGGTTTGAAGAGCATAGCCCCCGACATTCCAATTATGTCAGAAGAAACACCGATCCCAGCGCTGGCAGATAGAAAAGATTGGCACCGTTATTGGTTGCTTGATCCTATGGATGGTACCGGGGAGTTTATACTTGAAAGCGGTGATTTTGCAGTCAATATCGCTTTAGTTGAAAATAATCGCCCAGTGCTGGGTGTTATTCATTGGCCAGCGAAACAAGTGACTTATTTTGCAAGTTATCAAAATGGCGCATTTAAACGTGAAAATGGCCAAGATCAACAAATTTCAGTAGCAACACCCGATAATTTAACCTTAGCAGTAAGCCGCAGGCAAAAAATTGAAGCGGTCAGTCAGTATTTAAACACTCAGTTTGCTACGGTAGCATTAGGCTCATGCTCATTAAAAGCCTGTATTATTGCAGAGGGTAAAGCTGATTGCTTTTTACGTATCGGACCAACTGGTGAGTGGGATACTGGTGCGTCACAAGTGATTGTCGAAGAGGCCGGTGGCTGCATTACCGATGCTGAATTCAATCCGTTAACTTACAATCAACGAGAAAGCACAGAAAACCCTGATTTTATCGTGATGGGTCACCCCGATTGGGAGTGGCAAAAAATGATTAGTCCTCATCAGCGTGCATTTTAACTTTGTTTTGTGTGCTTTTTGTTCGCTTGAGTTAAATTTGTCACTATAACCCTTGATTTCTAATCTTATTGCTATATGATAGCGCTCTCTCTGAAACAGGGCGTCGTTAACATGCTCATGTTACTAAGAGATTACAGGCGCGGGATGGAGCAGAATGATAAATCATTCGTCGGACTCGCTAATACCTGAAGTCGAAGGTCGTCGGTTTAAATCCGGCTTCTGGGACTCTAAACATACAGGCGCGGGATGGAGCAGCCTGGTAGCTCGTCGGGCTCATAACCCGAAGGTCGTCGGTTCAAATCCGGCTCCCGCAACCAATTCTTTGAATTGGCTGACTTCTTAAATTAAGTGAGAAGTAAAATAAGCTTAATATTCAGGCGCGGGATGGAGCAGCCTGGTAGCTCGTCGGGCTCATAACCCGAAGGTCGTCGGTTCACAGCCGGCGAGCGCAACCCACTCTAAGACCTTC
>NZ_PNDF01000091.1:0-6658 GCF_005887195.1 Pseudoalteromonas sp. S1650
AAGATCGAAGCTGATAGCTGATAGCTGATAGCTGATAGCTGATAGCTGATAGCTGATAGCTGATAGCTGATAGCTGATAGCTATGTTATAATCCCCGCAATTTTTGACTTTCAGTAAGTAACAACGCAATGACACTTGATGATATTCGTATCGTATTAGTTAACACATCACATTCTGGTAATATTGGCTCAGCGGCACGTGCTATGAAAACGATGGGCTTATCAAATTTATATCTTGTTGATCCTGCTTGTGAAATTGATAGTCATGCGAGTGCGCTTGCAGCCGGTGCAACAGATGTTTTAGGTAAAACAGTGGTTGTTGATACACTGGCAGATGCGATTGCTGATTGTGGCTTAACAATTGGTACCAGCGCACGCTCACGTACTTTATCTTGGCCAATGGTTGAGCCGCGTGAATGTGGTGAAAAGTTAGTGGCTGAGGCTGAACAGGGTCCTGTTGCACTCGTATTTGGTCGCGAAAATAGTGGTTTAACGAACGAAGAACTACAACAATGTAACTACCACGTATGTATTCCTGCAAATCCTGAGTACAGCTCGTTAAATCTCGCGATGGCCGTGCAAACACTGTGTTATGAAACACGTATGGCATATTTAAATAAACAGCCAAAAGTACAAGAAGAAGACGAAGTAACCTACCCAAATGCGAAGCAAACTGAGCTTTTCTATGAGCATCTAGAGCAAACGCTAAACGACACAGGTTTTATCATCAAACAGCACCCAGGCATGGTGATGACTAAACTACGTCGTTTATTTAACCGCGCACGTCCAGAAGAAGCTGAGATGAACATCTTACGCGGTATTCTTACCTCTATTAATAAGTCTATTAAATAATCACAGGTTATAAGTATAATACTTGACTAAATTACTCAGGTAATTACAATGTACCCATTACTTGACTGTTTTTGTCAAGTATTCGGTTTTATCAATGGCAAGTATCAATTTTTATCAAGTGATAATACTTGACTATTTTGGTCTGGTAATTAAAATTTGCACACCTTAGCGTGCAGTAACATCGGGGGCTCCATGAAGTTAACATCAAAAGGCAGATACGCAGTAACCGCCATGTTGGATGTTGCACTACATACAAATGTGGGTGCAGTGCCTCTTGCCGATATTTCTGAACGCCAAGAGATTTCGTTATCTTACCTTGAGCAACTATTCGCCCGTTTACGTAAAAACGGCCTTGTGACCTCTGTGCGTGGCCCAGGTGGCGGATATTTACTAGGTCGAGAAGCGAACGAAATTTCTGTCGGCGATGTGATTAACGCCGTTGATGAGTCTGTTGATGCAACACGTTGCCACAATGCAACGGGTGGCTGCCAAAGCGGCATGCGTTGTTTGACTCATACCTTATGGTCGGACTTAAGCGCACGTATCGAAGAGTTTTTAAATAGTATTACCCTTGCTGAATTGGTGGAAAAGTCAGATGTGAAAGAAGTCGCATCGCGCCAAGATAACAGCATCAACAATGCAATTAAGCAACTGGAAAACATTCAAGTAAGCTGTCAACTGTAGCTTGACGAAAGCGGAGAGAGAAATGAAGTTACCGATTTATTTAGATTACGCAGCAACCACGCCTGTTGATGAACGTGTGGCAAAAGAAATGATGCAATGCCTGACTATGGACGGTAATTTTGGTAACCCTGCATCACGCTCACACCGTTTTGGTTGGCAAGCAGAAGAAGCCGTTGATCAAGCACGTACAGATATTGCTGATCTGATCAACGCTGACCCGCGTGAAATTGTTTTCACTTCAGGTGCTACAGAATCAAATAACCTAGCAATTAAAGGTGCTGCGCAGTTCTATAAAAAGAAAGGCAAGCACGTTATCACGGTTAAAACAGAGCACAAAGCAGTGCTTGATACGTGTCGTGAACTAGAGCGTCAAGGTTTCGAAGTAACCTATATGGACGTTGAAGAAAACGGTTTACTTGACCTTAAAAAGCTTGAAGCTGCAATGCGTGACGACACAGTACTTGTGAGCGTAATGCACGTAAATAACGAGCTAGGTGTTATCCAAGATATCGCGACAATCGGCGAAATGTGCCGTGAGCGCAAAATTATGTTCCACGTAGATGCTGCACAAAGCGCAGGTAAAGTACTTATCGACGTGCAACAGTTAAAAGTAGATTTCATGTCGTTTTCTGGCCACAAAGTATATGGCCCGAAAGGTGTCGGCGCACTTTATGTTCGTCGTAAGCCACGTGCACGTTTAGAAGCGCAAATGCACGGTGGTGGTCATGAGCGTGGTATGCGTTCAGGCACACTAGCTACTCACCAATTAGTTGGTATGGGTGCGGCATTTAGAATCGCTAAAGAAGATTTCGAAAAAGACCATGCACACATCAGCGCACTTCGTAAGCGCCTGATCGATGGCATCATGGCTGATATGGACGAAGTTTACTTCAATGGTGAACCAAGTCACTCAGTTCCAGGTATTGTAAATATCAGCTTCAACTTTGTTGAAGGTGAGTCGTTATTAATGGCTGTTAAAGACATTGCTGTTTCATCAGGTTCTGCCTGTACCTCAGCAAGCTTAGAGCCTTCTTATGTACTACGTGCATTAGGCCGTAATGACGAGTTGGCACACAGCTCAATTCGTTTCAGCATTGGCCGCTTTACGACTGAAGAAGAGATTGATTACACCGTTGAACTAATCAAAAACTCGATCGGCCGTTTACGTGAGATGTCTCCTCTATGGGAAATGCATCAAGAAGGTATTGATTTAGATTCAGTTGAGTGGGCGCATCACTAATCAGTGATCGCCGCCGCTAGCAGGTAGTGAGGATAGTATTATGGCTTATAGTGATAAAGTAATCGATCATGTTGAAAATCCACGCAACGTGGGTGCTTTAGACAAAAATGATCCGTCAGTTGCAACAGGTATGGTGGGTGCACCAGCATGTGGTGACGTAATGAAATTGCAAATCAAAGTATCACCAGAAGGTGTAATTGAAGATGCAAAATTCAAAACATATGGTTGTGGTAGCGCAATTGCTTCTTCTTCACTTGTAACTGAGTGGGTAAAAGGCAAAACATTAGATGAAGCTGCAACAATCAAAAACACTGATATCAGTGCTGAGCTTGAATTACCGCCAGTGAAAATTCACTGTTCAATTTTAGCAGAAGACGCGATTCAAGCAGCAATTGCTGACTACAAAAGCAAACAAGCGAAGTAAGAGATAAATTCATGGCAGTGACATTGACAGATGCGGCAGCAAACCGCGTAGAATCATTTTTAGCAAATCGCGGCAAAGGCATTGGCCTACGCGTTGGCATTAAAACGACGGGCTGTTCAGGTCTTGCTTATGTTCTTGAATTTGTTGATGAGTTAGCAGACGGCGACGAAATTTTTGAAAGCCGTGGTGTGAAAGTGATCGTTGATGCCAAAAGCTTAGTCTATATTGATGGTACTGAGCTTGATTACACCAAAGAAGGTTTGAACGAAGGGTTTAAGTTTAACAACCCGAACCAAGCCGATGAGTGTGGTTGCGGCGAAAGCTTCACCGTTTAAGCTTATAAAACTTTCTTTGCTTGAAGCCCTGCCTATGTAGGGCTTTGTTCTTTCCTGTTTACCGAGTTGGATTATGTAATGCGTTACTTTGAGTTATTTGCAATTCCAGTAGATTACAACATTGATTTAGCGACTATTAATAAACACTACCTTGAGCTGCAACGCGCAGTTCACCCTGATCGCCACGCAAGCTCTAGCAGCCGTGACAAATTACTTGCTGTGCAAAATGCAGCAGAAATCAATGATGCATTACAAACTTTAAAACACCCGGTAAAACGTGCTGAGTACATGCTAAGCGAGCTTGGTGTTGATATTCGCGCCGAGCAACAAACATTACAAGACCCGCTATTCTTAATGCAGCAAATGGAGCTGCGTGAAGAATTAGAAGAACTTGAAAATGCCGCAGATCCTGATGCAGCAATTGCCCAGTTTGAAGCGCAAATTAAACAACTCGATAAGCAATACAGCAGCGAATTAGCCGCTCAGCTAGCAAGTAATGATGAGCAACAATGGCAAGCTGCCGCTGACAATATTCGTAAATTGAAGTTTGTTTATAAGTTACGCGATGAACTAGAGCGTATTGAAGACAGTTTATTTGATGATTAATCGTTAGTTGTTACACAACAGCTATTTAAGAGTTTAAAAAGAGCATTATGGCATTATTGCAAATTGCTGAGCCGGGGCAGAGCGCGGCACCACATGAGCACAAATTAGCAGTCGGTATTGACCTTGGTACAACTAACTCGTTAGTTGCAACAGTGCAAAGCGGCGAAGCGCGCACACTGACTGATTTAGCAGGCAATGCGATGCTACCATCGGTTGTTCAATACCAAGCAGATAGCATTGTGGTTGGTGAACGAGCGGCAGCAGCTGCAACTCAAGACCCTGCAAACACACTAATCTCGGTTAAGCGTTTTTTAGGTAAAACTCAGGCTGAAATCGAAAAAAGCTATGGTCAACTGCCGTACGAATTTTGTGAGCATGATGGCTCATTAGCAATCAGCACGGTTGCGGGTGCAATTAGCCCTGTTACTGCATCGAGTGAAATCTTAAAAGCATTGAAACTGCGCGCAGAAGACAGCTTTGCAGGTCAAGATATCTTAGGTGCAGTTATTACTGTGCCAGCTTATTTTGATGATGCTCAGCGTCAAAGCACCAAAGATGCTGCCGAGCTTGCTGGTATTAAGGTATTACGTTTATTAAACGAGCCAACGGCTGCGGCTGTAGCTTATGGCCTTGATTCAGGCCAAGAAGGTATTATCGCCGTGTACGATTTAGGTGGCGGTACCTTCGATATTTCTATTTTACGTTTACACCAAGGTGTATTCGAAGTGCTTGCGACTGGCGGTGACTCAAGCCTTGGTGGTGACGATTTTGACTCGCTACTAGTTGATTACTTCAAAAAACAAACCGGTGTTAGCGAGCTTTCTGCATCGGTATTGCGTTTATTCATCAATAAAGCAAAAGCGTGTAAAGAAGCGCTAAGCCAATACCAAACTGTAAATGTTGGTTTAGAGTTTGATGGTCAAAGCCACAAAGTTGAAGTAACCCGCGAAATGTTTGATGAGCTTGCTCTTAGCCTTGTGAAGAAAACACTACGTTCTTGTCGTCGTGCGGTTAAAGATGCCGGTATCGAGAACGAAGAAGTACTACAAGTTGTAATGGTTGGCGGCTCGACTCGTATGCCAATTGTACGCTCTCAAGTTGCTGCATTTTTTGATAAAGAGCCACTGACTTCTATCGACCCAGATCGCGTAGTTGCACTCGGTGCAGCACTGCAAGCAGATGTATTGGTTGGCAATAAGCCAGATTCAGACATGTTGCTATTAGACGTATTGCCACTGTCGCTAGGTCTTGAAACCATGGGTGGCTTGGTTGAAAAAATTATTCCACGTAACACCACGATCCCTGTTGCACGTGCACAAGAGTTTACCACTTTCAAAGATGGTCAAACGGCAATGTCACTGCATGTATTACAAGGTGAGCGTGAGCTAGTTGACGATTGTCGTTCGTTGGCTAAATTCAGCTTAAAAAGTATCCCGGCCATGGCAGCCGGTGCTGCGCATATTCGCGTAACCTTTAAAGTAGATGCTGATGGCCTATTAAGTGTATCGGCAATGGAAAAATCAACGGGTGTGCAAGCTGAAATTCAGGTCAAACCATCGTTTGGTTTATCAGACGACCAAGTTGCAAATATGCTCAAAGAGTCAATGACTAACGCTAAAGACGACATGCAAGCGCGGATGCTTAAAGAGCAGCAAGTTGAAGCGCTACGTGTTGTTGAAGCGCTTGAAGCATCACTGGCAACCGACAGTGCATTACTTGATGAACAAGAATTAGGTGCGTTAAAAGCAGAAATTGCTAAACTTGTTGCCGTACGCGAAAGTGCAACAACACCTGCAGAAATTAAAGCAGCGATTGAAGCTGTAGACAATGCAAGTAGCGAATTTGCTGCTCGCAGAATGGATGCATCAATCAAAAAAGCGCTGCAAGGGCAGTCAGTAGACGAAGTTTAACGAGGTAAGGTATGCCACAAATTATTTTTCTTCCACACGAAGAGTTATGCCCAGAAGGCGCTGCTATTGAAGCTCCTGCAGGTGAAACGGTATTAGATGTTGCGCTAAAGAATGGTATTAGCATTCCACATGCATGTGAAAAATCATGTGCGTGTACAACATGCCACTTAGTCATCCGTGAAGGCTTTGACTCTTTAGATGAGAGCGATGAGCTTGAAGACGACATGCTAGATAAAGCATGGGGTCTTGAGCCTGAGTCACGCCTTGGTTGCCAAGCAGTGATCAAAGATGAAGATTTAGTGGTTGAAATTCCAAAGTATAATCTCAATATCGTTAATGAAGAGCATTAATTTTTAACGGCTTTGATTTCGTAAAAACCGCTGTAGTTGCTTGGTCTCTACAGCGGTTTTTTGTTTTTTAGAGCTGTCAGCTTTCAGCCGTCAGTTTTTAGCAGATCGAGATAGAGGTTTAGTTCTTTGTGTTAATGAACTGAAATAGCTTTACATTGATCTCTCAGGTTTTATGTTTTTGATAGCTGATAGCTGATAGCTGATAGCTGATAGCTGATAGCTGATAGCTGATAGCTGATAGGTTATTAATCATTGATG
>NZ_PNDF01000092.1:0-26979 GCF_005887195.1 Pseudoalteromonas sp. S1650
CTGACGGCTGACGGCTGACGGCTTAAAACTAATTCATTACATTAGACTAAAGTCTATAGGTTAAATTTCTTCATCTATTAGGTCATTTTTTATCGTTTGTTGAATTTGCAGTGTTCAATTAAAGTTCATTTGTCGGCGATTGATACCGACTCAAATAGAGGAAATGATTATGTTTAGTACACTTATGAAACGCGTTGCAGTTAGCTCATTATTAACTTGTTCAGCTATGGCAGTGGCTGATCAAAGTGACTACAAATTAATGGTTATTGATCAATCTACACAAGCAACAGTAGAAACAAATCGCCAATACGAACTAGCATTTAACCAATGCGCATTAAGTGTTCAAGCAAAGAATTTTAAAGAAGCTGAAACACTTTGCTCTAAAGCAATCAGCTTACTAAGCAAGAGCAAGGTACCTGCTTATAAACGTCGTGAATTAACCTCATTTGCATTAAGCAACCGCGGTGTAGCTCGAATCATGTCTGAAAACGACACTGCTGCATTGTCTGACTTTTACGAAGCAGTACAAATTTCAGGTAACGAGCTAGTCGAGCACAACTTAACGCGTGCGAAAAAGAACTTAGCATTATAAGTTTTCACAAAATTGTGTTGTCACAAAACCCAGCTTCGGCTGGGTTTTGTCGTTTAGGTGTTTCGTTTTTTAGTCTTCCGCTTTTATCAATAAATCAAGTTCTTTTAGCAATAGGCTCTCTACTGTCTTTTTATCCATTTTAGCCAATTGCTCTAAGCTGTAATTCTTGCCAATTTCTTTCGCTAAAATATAACCTAGGTAATAACCTCTTCGGTATGGCAGCTTTGTCTCGTCCTTTGCGAAGTTGAAAAATGAAGAATATATTTCAGTTTTTTTTGAGTAAAACTTTTTCTTAAGGTCAACGAAAGAATCGAGGTGCCTTGCTCGAATCTTTTTCACCAAATTGCTAGGTATGTTTAGCATCAATTCATCATCACTGGCTGACGGAGTTAATTTATGTGAAACGTAAGTAGCTAATCCCTCAGTCCAAATAGAGCACCATAGCTCATCCTTACATTGAAATAATTTTTCATGATAAACGTGAAATAACTCGTGATGAAAGAATGGCGTATCGTTTTTCCAGGTATGATACTTGGCCATAAGGTCTACACCAAACATTAAGTAAGTCTTACCATTTAACTCTCGCGTTGCCCCATTGAACCTTCCTAATGAGTGAAGTATGTAAATGGGGATTTCAGATTTGAAATCAGGGAAAGTAGCAATAAATGATTCCATACTGCTGTTTAACTCTTTAGATAAACGTCTATTTTTTGAAAAATATACTTCTTCTATTCCACTGAAACCCTCAATAGCTTTAACAAAGCTTTTATCACTATAAAAAGGCGCAAATTGAGAGGTGAAATGTTGAGAAAACTGCTCGGCTCTATTTTCTGCAGTCAACGTCTTGCTTGACTGATATAAAGTATAAAAATCATCAGCGAGATTAATGACTTCAAAATCAGCTGACTGCTTGTTAGCAAGCGCATTAAATGAAAGCACACCAAATATGAAGATAGAGAGTAGAAGAAATTTAGAGAATATTTGCATAATTATAGTCAGAATTATTTGTTAGGTTAAAGTCGAATATGTTGAAGATTCGATAATTCATGTCTAAGTGGTTGGTTACTCAGACAATGCCTGTTTGTAACTTAAATCAAAATGTTTGAGTAACTGATTCAAGTAGTTCAGATTTATCTGGTTAGGTTTAAAGCTTTGCCCCTTTTCAATATTTGCTATGTGTTGTTTTAGTTTTGCTTTGTCTTTATTCCAAAAAGCGATGTTTCCTAGTACAAAGTCATTCCAATACATTTTTGAACCACTTAGCTTTTCATTGGGATGCAATACTTTTTTAGCGTGAAAAACCGCTTGTTGATAGTCACCCGCTAACCCTTCCATTTGAGCTAAATGCCAAGTTAATGAGCTTTCATTTGAATTATTATGAGAGATATAACGTTTTATCAGAATGGCAGCTTCAGCATGGCAACCTGATTTTTCTAACAATCTAAAACCGGCATCGTACGTCTGATCAAATTGTTGGTATGTTAGGCTCAAATCGTCTTTTAACCTTTCTTCAAGCTCAACTTTACAGTCAGCAAAGCTTACATTTGATATAATTAAAAACCCGATTGATGAGAGTCCTGTTTTCATAATTCTGTCCTTAAATTTGCTAATGCCTGTATAAGATAACACTGCAATCAAACGCAAGTTCACCACGAACTGAAAGTATTTGATTCCATGTAACCTTTAAATTGTCGTTATTTCTCTAGCTCATGATAAACATTTGGATTCCAAATTTGCATAAACATCTCTGGATTTTCAATTGGTTGAAAACCATATTGCGCGTACAAACCATGCGCATCTTTTGTTGCCAATACCATACGTCTCAAACCTTGAAGCTCGGGGTGAGATACTATGCTCTCAACAAGCCACTTGCTCAAACCTTTACCTCGATGGCTTTCTACTATGAATACATCGGAAAGATAAACAAATGTTGCTTTATCTGTTATAAGGCGGGCAAAACCTACTTGAGAATCATAGCTGTCATAGACTCCAAAACAAAAAGAGTTTGAAATGGCAGTTTCTAGCGTCTGCTTTGGTATTCCGGACGCCCAGTAGCTTTTTGAAATAAAACCGTAAATTACTTCAAAATCGAGATCAGTTTTATTTGTGCTAATTCTATATCCTTGCACCAGTATTCCTTCTTACGGTTTATCATGATAATTATGAATTTATTGCTAGTCTGCGTACCACAATAAACTCTTGTTATTTAAGATGTTTAGTTTTAACAAAGTTACTAACCAATTGCTACTGTCCAAACATTAAGACTGTGCCCCTTTGACCTAAATATATTTTAAACCACAATTTACGGACCCAAATAACATTTCTATATAAGAGACAGCATTAAATTTATCAGCACTCAACTCAGCTAATTTGTTACTTCAATACAGGAATAAAACAACTTAACCTCCTCTACATCACAGTAAAATTTCGAATCCTGAGTAATTACTCTATAGATTAAATTTCTTCATCTATCAGTTTTAATTTAATCGTTTGTTTAGCTTATGGGAATATTTTAAAGTTCACTCGTTGGCAAGAAACACCAACTTATTCAGAGGAAAACTATCATGTTAAAAACACTTGTAACCACTATTGCACTTAGCTCTTTATTAACTTGCTCAGCGATGGCAGTAGCCAAACAAGCTGATTATAAACTGATGGTTATTGAGCAAGCTCAAACGAACGATAATGCAACTAGCCAATACGAAACTGCCTTCAACCGCTGTGCATTAAGCGTTAAAGAAAAGAATTTTTCAGAAGCGGAAAGCCTGTGTACACAAGCAATTTCTCTTCTAAGTACAAGTAAGGTACCTGGTTACAAACGCCGCGAATTAACTTCGTTTGCACTTAGTAACCGTGGTGTTGCCCGCATCATGTCTGAAAAAGATACTGCTGCACTTTCTGACTTTTATGAAGCGGTGCAAATTTCTAAAAATGAACTTGTTAATCACAACTTAAGTCGCGCAAAACAAAACCTAGCGCTGTAAAAGTTCCCCCAACCAAATTGTTGTCGAAAGCCCGGTTCTTGTGTGTTCTGACCGGGCTTTTTTTATTTAATGTTTGGCAAATAAATCTGACATCCCCTTCATTGTGATGCGATCAAATTGAATTTCTACAGGTAATCCTTCTATGTGGTATTCTGCTGGAATATCTACTTGCAAAATAAGTTTTAAAGCGGCTTTTTCGCCTTCGAATGGACCCGAAAGCTGCGGGGGTATCTTACTTGTAAGCTCTGTATATTCATTAATTACAGCATCAAATTTTTTACCATTTGGAAGTTTTACAGTCGCTTTTTGACCTATTTTTGAATACTCCAAAAATTTTGGTGCAAGATAAGCATGAACTCTTAGTTCTCTGCCGGTATCTACTGAAAATAATGGTGAGTTTTGATCTACAAACTGACCATCTTGCACAAAGATATCGTTAATATTTCCCGAAAACGGAGTTTTAACAACAAGGTTTTGTTGCAGTGCAGACAACTTTGCAAATTCAATTGAAAGATCTTGATAGCGTTGCCCCTTTAATCCATACAAGCGTTCCATTTCTTGCCGCTCTTTCTCACGCAAGATATCAACTTTTGTCTGTTCGTAACTTAATTGAGCACTGTTAAAAGCAGCTATTGCGCTTGCTAAATCAGAAACGGGGACTATTCCGCGGCTTTTATAATCTTTATACGTATTAAGTAATTCTTGCTGCCTTTCAACGCCTTCTTTTGCGACTCGCTTTCTTTGTTCTAGCTGCGTCATAATTGTTTTGCTAAATGGTATCTGTTGTTGAGTTAGATTTAATATTTGTCGGTCAACTTCTTGATACTGCCCTGTCAATTCAGGGTTATATAATGTGAGCAATATTTCATCTTTCATCACAGAATCACCAAGGTTAACGTCAACAAATTCAATAGTTCCTTTACTTGGAGCTTTAATCAGAAGCGGTTCAGTCGTAATGATACCAACAGCTTCAACCTTAAGTTGTGGCACTAAATAAATCCATGCGACAATACAAATAGGGCTCAATGCAATCAGAATTAAAAAATACCAGCGTAATTTATGTGATGTTCTTTTTGCTCCAGCATATGGAACTTTAATTCCTTTTTCTTCATTCGGATTGTTGACCTTTGCAGTGCTATTAAAATGCAATTTCATATTATTCCCTTAATCTAAAATTTTTGACCACGTTTAAGCACCCACCAAGGTGCCATACTAGACTCTTCATGCGACCGCCGGAATACTTCATTAACCAGCGCAAAGCAACATACTAGGCGCATTATAAATGCATAGATGGGATAGAGAGGTAACCAGAGGAATAGTGTAAAATCTTGCTTAGGCCTTTCTGAAACACTAACTAAAACTAACAAATAAAAATAGCCGATAGTTAGAAGGTATAAGGCATAAATGACGAATATTAATGCTAGTGAGAATTGCCAAGGATAAATAATAGCAACCCCAACAAAATACACAAAAATGACAAATGGCAACATAACGTTTTGCAAGTAACCATAAAAAAGTGTAAACAAAAAATTCTTCCAGCCTAAAAGCTTAGGTGAAAAAGCTGGCCAATGTTTACGCAAATATAAAAACAGCAAGTCCCCGTCCCAACGTAATCTTTGCAAGACAAGCTCTTTAAATGATTGAGGTGCGTCTGTATGTGCAATCGACGCAGTCGCGTAAGGTATTTTTAAATTAGGGTAGCGTTTAAAATACTGTTTGATACGAACTGTTAGATCTAAATCTTCTGCAGTATGAGTATCCCAACCTCCTATTTGTTTTAAGAAATCACGTCTAAATGCACCAAATGCACCTGAAATGTTGTTAATTAAATTACATTGAGCTAAGCCAGTTTTACCACCCTGCATCGATATTAAGTATTCGATTGCTTGCATTCTAGTCCATAAAGTTTTATTCACATTACGAACTCTTAAAGCACCTCCCACAGCAGGTACATTAGGGTCTTCAAATAACCTGACTAAATTTGCCATCATATCATTGTCAAATGAAGTATCCGCATCAACATTGACGATAATTTCACCTTTAGCATAGGATAAGCCTGCGTTTAAAGTTGAAACTCGCCCTCCCCGCTGCCATTTTGGTAATAAAACAATCTCACGATTTTTGCGTTTAAATAACTGCTTACATTCTTTAGCTACATGGTAAGTGTGGTTATTTTGAACAGCACCATCTATTACAGCAATAATTTCAATTTTACCTGGGTAAGTTTGTTCAACGAGTGACTGAATGGTTTCTTTAACTGCATCCCCTTCTGCATAACAAGTAATAACACAGCTAACTTTTGGTAAATAAAATAATTTAGTATTGTTTATACGTGTCTTTTCTTTAGTCCATTTAATTATGCCAAACGTGATTATTAAAAATAGCGGCAACTCATAGATAAGGTATAAAGGAATAAATTTTACTAGAACTAATACATTACTTTGTACATAAAACATAATTTGTTCAGTAATATGTATTAAAGTGCTGAGCGTACTCATAAAACACTCTCCTGCTGAGCTGCAAATTGTTGCTCAAGCCAAACACCTATTTCATCTGGCATTTCTTTTGATGGAAGTGGAATGCCTTTAATCGAAAGTGAGAAATCGCTATTTTTATTGAGTAAAGAAATCCCTTTTAATTTTTGATAAACAAAGGATAAATGTTCAATTGTTGTATTAGGTAACATTAAAAGTAATGTATGCTCTCCTGCTAAACAGCAAATATCCGTGGTCCTGATACTCTCGTTAATTCTGCTCTCAAATTCGTCTATTAATTGAATAGCACGTGCTTCACCATTTTCTGCAATAAATTGCGCGAGGTTTTTTAACTCTATCTTAACTATTGAGTGTGTTTGCTGGTGCCTTACGGCAAGTTGGTTTTGCCACTTAACCACCCATTCGAAATGTGAATAGTTAATAGAGTCAGTGCTGGTTAAATTAAAATTGTCAAAACGCTCACCAAGTCTAATTAAACTTTTACCTTCCATTGATATGTTGTAACTATGAATGTTCTGTACTATTAACTCATCAACTTGATTACTGGTCTGACAGTGGAAGCATTTAGCAATAACGTCAGCATCTACAAAGCTAGTATGGCATTGGTTACATTTCTGGTTTTCTATTGGGCGATCATAGTCAACGCCAATGTGTCTCAATTTTGTATGGCAATTAGGGCAGCTTAGCCCGATACCCTCTTTAAATTTAGATTCGCCATTTACATGACCACAGTTAAAACAGTGCAAACTAGATACACTGGCAATATCAATACTTTGACAACTTGGGCATGAATCAACATAATTTAAGTGCCCTGATTGGCAGTGTCTACAGTAGCGAACACGGTCGATTAACTTATCTGTCTGTAAGAGTTTTCTTCTATGGATACTCGACAACCATGACATCGCATCTTTAGTGTTAACCCCGAAACACTCTAAAAGCGGATAATAATAAACACTATTAATGCTTAAATCATGAACAGGTAACAAGCTATTATCTTTATAAATCCACATAAAAGACAAAAGCTTAGTTAAAGCTGAGTCGACTAAATTAAGACTTAGATTTAAACTAGTTGCGCGCGTTATTACGGAGTTATAAAAATCATCACTTTGTTTATTAAAAAGACCATTTGCAAGAGCTTCTGATAAATAACAAGGCGTATTTACCAAAATACAGCTTTGCCATAACAGTTCGTGCTTACGGATTTTCTTGAGCGCTTCGCCTTGGTTTACAATGTTGTCAGCAAAAACAATAAGTGGAAAATGAGATTGAGCTTCAAAAGCGGAAAAAAAGTGCTCTACATCGTTAAATACTGTGAATTCGTGTCCGTAAACTAAAAAATCAATATCCTTAAGCTCACCAATCCAAATTTTTTGTAACGAAATATCATTTAATTGCTGTTTATTCATTTACCCTCCATGAAATGAACTATTGTATTCATACCGCATTCTAAACTGTTTTTATATAAGGTACGATCAGACTTTTCATATAACTGGTAATTTATGGTTTAAATTAACTAGTCAATAGCTTATAAAAATAAGAAGGTATGATTGAAATCTATATTTAAAATAATATTTTATTGTTATTAATTGAAATGTAAACTTTATGTTAATAAAGAATTGTATGAGGTAGCTTTTAATATAAAAGCCAGCTCTGAAAGCTGGCTATAAATAAGTTCTAACTTATTAAGTTTCATCTCTTGGCACAAAATCAAGCACTGTTGCATTAATGCAGTACCTGTTTTTACCTCTTGGCCCTTCACCAGGGAACAAATGCCCTAAATGAATACCCGAGCTTTTTGATTTAAGCTCAATACGTTGCATGCCATAACTGTTGTCTTCATGCATAGTCACACTGTCTTTAACTGGATGAGTAAATGAAAGCCAGCCTGTGCCTGAGTTAAATCTATCTCGGGTATCAAAAAGCGGCGCACCACTTAGCTTATCAATGAAAATTCCATCAGGTGTGTTTTTAAAGATATCGTACTGCTTACAAAATGGGCTGTCAGTTCTGGCATGAAATGCAACTCTAAAGGCTTCACTGTCACCTAGTTTAAATGCGCCTAAGGCTTTGTAAAACTCACCTTTACTGACATAGCCTTGGCGACCATAAACCTCTTCGCCATTTTCTATAAATAATAACGTGGGTGTTGCCCAAGTCGGCGTTTTAATCGTTAAACCATCAAGTTGATCAGCATGTCGGAAAGTCATAGGAATTGTCCCCATGTACTCATTAGCGACCTCTTTTTTAAACTTTTCACAGTATGGGCAATAACCTTTAGCATCTATCACTACAATTTGCTTACCTGCCAATAAGGCTGTGTTATCAACCTGCTGTTTTTCTACTGGTGTGAATACAACGCCCGTTGAATGATCAGGGCAATAGCCATTGGGGTTTTTCTTTAAATAATCTTGGTGATAATCCTCTGCAGCATAAAATACATCAAGCGGTTTTATCACAGTCACAATCTTGCCGTAGCCTGCTGCGGTTAATTTACTTTGGTATTCATCTTTAAGTGTATTAGCAACCTCGAGTTGCTCATTATTACTTACCAAAATTGTTGAGCGGTATTGAGTGCCAATATCATTACCTTGGCGATTTAGCTGGGTTGGATCATGATTTTCAAAATAATGCATTAACAGTGATTGTGTTGTTAACTCGTTGCTGTTGTATGTCACTTTAACAACTTCTGCATAATTGTTTTTATCAAAGCGTCGCGAGCTACGTGTTATGTTCTTGTAGGTCGCTTTAAAACCATGCCCATCGGCATAGCCAGATACCGCATCCAACACGCCATCAAGTGCTTCGTAACGTTTTTCTGCTCCCCAAAAACAACCTGAACCTAGCACAATGGTTTCAATATGCCCTGTTGCGTTATCTGGCATTGTTTCAGCTTTAATTGGGCTGGTGGTAAAAATGGCACTGCAAGTGAATAGTGTCAGTAACATCGACTTAATTGTCATACTAATTTCCTCTTAAAAGCCTGTATTTAAGACAGACCGCGCATAGGTATTAATAATTTCAACTTAAACGCATGCAAACAGCGATTCACCGCTAACAATTTAACTCTTAACCTTATTTACGGTAAAACACAGCTTTTTAACATTGGGATATTAAAAAATGAAAATTGCACACAGCTTATCTGCTATTGCATTAGGATTAACACTTGCTACGCAAGTGAATGCCGCAGAGTTCACTTTTGCAAAATCAATTAAACCGAACGACAACACACTAGTTTTATTTTTAGATACAGATAGTCAAGTTGCTAATTTTAATTATTTAAAGCCAGAAACCCAAACTCACCTAAATAAAGTCATTGAATTTAGCGACTTTAAAGCAGGTTATGGCAAAACGTTAGAAGTTATCGCACCAAACGGTAGCGACCATCAACGTATCTTACTTGTTGGCTTAGGAGAGCAGCCAAAACTAGATGCAGCAAAAATGGCAAAACTAGGTGGTAACGTTCACGCTAAATTGCAGTCGGCTAAACAAGCAAATGTTAGTCTTGATTTTTCAGAGCTTAAAGACAGCGCAATCAATGCTAAATATGCAGCAGAATTTGCACATGGCGCAAATTTACGTGACCACCGTTTTGAGCAATACAAAAAAGAACAAGACAGCCACGTTGTTAACTACACATTAGATGTTGATAATTTAGACCAAGCGGTCAAAACCCATAAACTACTACAAAGCATCGAACAAGGTGTATTTTTAGCACGTGACTTAACCTCTGAAGTTGCAACAGAAATGACGCCGGTTGATTTTGCTAAAGCGGCAAAAGAGCTTAAAAAGTTAGGTGTTAAAATTACTGTTTTAGAGCCTAAGCAAATTAAAAAGCTAGGCATGGGTGCACTTGAAGCAGTTGGTCGTGGTAGCGAAGAAGGTGCACGTTTAGTGGTTGCTCATTATCAAGGTAATAAAAACACCCCTATCGCGTTAGTAGGTAAAGGTATTACCTTTGATTCAGGTGGCTACAGCCTTAAAACAGGCGCGTCAATTGCCCGCATGAAATCAGACATGGCAGGGGCAGCTGCAGTACTGGGTACTGTTAAAGCAATGGCACTTGCTAAAGCCGACACAAACGTTGTTGCTGTAATGGGCATGGCTGCCAATATGGTATCGCAATTTGCTGTTGCGCCTGGCGATGTTGTAAGAACAGCCGAAGGTTTAAGTGTTGAAATTGTTAATACAGATGCTGAAGGTCGCTTAGTACTGAGTGATGCAATGTGGTATGCCCGTGACAAATACAAACCAAGTATTATGGTTGATGTTGCGACCCTAACCGGGTCTAAAATTCGTGCTGTAGGTAATGAATACGCGGCGGTTTTCTCTGATGATGATACTCTTGTTGAGCAACTAACTATTGCGGGTAAGCAAGTAAATGAAAACCTATGGCGTTTACCTCTAGGTTATGAAGATGCATTAAAGTCAGACATTGCTGATCTTAAAAACATCGGTTCACATGGCCCAGGTGCTACTACAGCAGCGAGTTTCTTACAAAACTTTGCCGGTGACACACGTTGGGTTCACATTGATATTGCAGGTAACGCGCTAAACTCTAAAGCAAAATATGAACTAGCTGAAGGCGGTACAGGCTATGGCGTACGTTTACTGTCTAATTGGTTACTAAATAACGCACAGTAATTAGACATTGCACTTTATCAAGTGGTTATAAACTATTATAGCCACTTGATTGTCTTGAGTTTTTCTAATTAACACTAAAGACACATTTACATCATCAACAAACAGCCTATATGCTAATAAGCATTAAGGGATAATAATAAGATTGATACGCAATGACGACGACCAAAAGTACACCTAAAATTATGGCGCTCACTACGCATAGCATCTTTTTTGATGCCTATGAAACAGCAAGCGACATACTCACTACGCAAAAGAAAATATGGGCATTAGCACAATATTGCCAAAGCAGTGATGACTTTGTTGATGTAGTCCCTGCCAATAATAATTTAACACTTTACCTGAAAGAGCCCGCTCAACTTGCTGGTTGGCTGCCACGATTACTTGAACAATGGCACGAACTTAAAGCTACTGACTTTAACTCACGTCATCATAAACTTGCGACTCGTTATGGTGGTGAATATGGGCCTGATATAGCACATGTTGCTAAACATCATAATCTGTCTGTTGATGATGTTGCTCAAATGCACAGCAGTGCCAAATACCACGTGCTTTTTTTAGGCTTTAAACCCGGTTTTGCTTATTTAGATGGTTTAAATCCACAACTTTTCACACCTCGACATGCTGAACCAAGGCTCTCTGTTCCAAAAGGTTCTGTTGCTATTGGCAGCAATCAAACCGGTATTTACCCTGAAAGCTCCCCTGGAGGCTGGCAAATTATTGGTCATACAGATTTTCGTCTATTTGATATCAATGCAGCCTCGCCTTGTGCTATCGAACCCGGTGATACTTTAGAGTTTGTTATTCAGGAGGTGTTAAAATGATCACCATCATCAAACCTGGCATGCAAATGTCTATACAAGATCAAGGCCGCACAGGCTCTCGCCATTTAGGCATTGGACAATCAGGGTGCATTGACCCTTATGCTCAAGTTATTACAAACCGTTTAGTCGGCAACGACGACAACAACCCCGTTATTGAAATCACTTTGGGTCTTGCCGAAATTAAGTTCGATAACGATTACTACATTGCACTGCACGGCACAGATATGAAAGCCACAGTGAATGGCAATGCTGTTGAACCAGGCTGGAGCTTTTACATAAAAAAAGGCGATGTATTAAAGTTTAATGCGGCGCGTCATGGTTTTAGAAGTTACCTTGCGATTGGCGGCGAGTGGCATTTACCTGAGCCAATTTTAGATTCTTACTCAACAGATATATTAGCAGGTTTTGGTGGCTTGACCGGTCAAGCACTACAGGCTGGCGATAGTTTTGATATAACGCCAAGATACAATACCAAAATTGGCTTAGGCGCTATGCTACCACCTAAAAGTACACAAATTCGTATTCATGCTGCACCACATGCAGCACTGTTACCAAAAGACACCATCGTTAACTTTATAAATCATTCTTGGCATGTATCGCCTAATAGTAACCGCATGGGCACACGGCTATTAAGTGATGAGTGTGATATCAGCCATGATGTTTCATTACCCTCTATGGCTGTCGCTCCTGGCTGTATTCAGCTTCCGCCAAATGGTGAACCCATAGTGCTATTAAACGATGCGCAAACAACGGGTGGTTACCCATTGCTCGGTACCGTGATCGAAGCCGATCTTCGTCACTTTGCACAATTAAAACCCGGTGATTTCCTTCACTTTAAGTTTGTTACACTTAAAGAAGCCCATGCAGCACAAGAAAAACTCACTGCGCACTTAAATCAACTTGCGATAGCACTGAACTATATTAATAAATAGCGTTAATTTATTGGTGTTTAAAAAGCGAGCAAAGAAAGTCTTTGCTCGCATTGCTTTAAAGCTTGTCTATACATTTAAAAAGGTAAAAACCCTATACATTCCTTTGCACCAAAGCGGTGCAGATTATTTACTAACAAAAGCCTTTATTCCAGACTCATTATCATCCAATTTGAACAAATCAAGCATTTAAACCGCTCACCCTTTAACCACTTACCCCATACTGGTGCAAAGAGGTTAGCGCAGGTGCATATTTTATTCTCAATTAATTAAAAAACCTGTGTGACTTAGGTAATTATTTCTGTTAAAACAAACATTCGCAGTTATATAAATTCTGTTAACTGCGCACATATTTGGAATGAGGAGTCACTATGTGTTCAATTTTTGGGGTATTAGATATTAAATCTGATCCCGCTCAATTGCGTAGCCAAGCAATTGAGATGTCAAAACTATTAAGGCACCGCGGGCCAGATTGGTCTGGCGTGTATTCATCAGATAAAGCTATTTTAGTGCACGAACGTCTAGCGATTGTTGGCGTATCGAGTGGTGCACAGCCTTTGTACAACCCTGAGCGTACAAATATTCTTGCTGTTAACGGTGAAATTTATAACCACAAAGAGCTAGCTGCTAGCTTAGAAACTGATTTTACTTTTCAAACTCAGTCTGACTGTGAAGTTATTTTGGCTTTATATAAGCAAAAAGGCCCTGAGTTTTTAGACGATTTAAATGGTATTTTCGCGTTTTGTTTATACGACGATGAGCAAGATGCCTACTTAATTGGTCGTGACCATATCGGTATTATTCCGCTTTATACAGGTCATGATGAACATGGTAACTTTTATGTTGCCTCAGAATTAAAAGCATTATCGCCAATTTGTAAACATATTGAAGAATTCCCTCCGGGTCATTTCTTGTGGAGCAAAGATGGTCAACTTCGTAAGTATTACAGCCGAGATTGGCAAAGCTATGACGCAGTTAAAGACAACGAAGCTAAATCAAGCGATGTTAAAGAAGGCCTAGAGGCAGCTGTTAAACGTCAATTAATGTGTGATGTACCTTACGGTGTTCTATTATCAGGCGGTTTAGATTCATCTGTTATCTCTGCTATCACACAGCGTTTTGCTGCAAAACGTATCGAAGATAATGACGAGTCTGATGCATGGTGGCCAAAACTGCATTCATTCTCTGTGGGTCTTGAAGGTTCACCCGATTTAGCAGCTGCGCAAAAAGTAGCTGATATGATTGGTACGGTTCACCACCCTATTCACTTTACTATTCAAGAAGGTATTGATGCCCTACGTGAAGTGATTTATCACATCGAGACCTACGACGTAACAACTATTCGTGCCTCAACGCCGATGTACTTAATGGCGCGCCAAATTAAAGCCATGGGTATTAAAATGGTGTTGTCGGGCGAAGGAGCTGATGAGCTATTTGGTGGTTACCTTTATTTCCACAAAGCACCAAATGCGCAAGAGTTCCATGAAGAGCTTAACCGTAAAGTCTCTAAACTACATATGTTCGATTGCTTGCGTGCGAATAAATCAATGGCAGCATGGGGCGTTGAAGCGCGAGTGCCATTCTTAGATAAAGAATTTGTAGACGTAGCAATGCGTATCAACCCAGAAGCGAAAATGTGTAAAGACGGTAAAATCGAAAAGCACATTATTCGTGAAGCGTTCGACGGCTACCTGCCAGACGACGTGCTTTGGCGCCAAAAAGAGCAGTTCTCTGATGGTGTAGGCTATAACTGGATTGATACGTTAAAAGAGTATGTGAACGAACAAGTTAGCGATCAAGACCTTGCTAATGCAAAATACAAATACCCGATCAATACGCCTGATTCTAAAGAAGCGTATTTCTATCGAAGTATTTTTGAAGAGCACTTCCCTGGTGATGCAGCTGCGAAATGTGTTCCGCATGGCAAATCTGTTGCTTGTTCTACTCCTGAAGCACTCGCTTGGGATGCATCATTCCAAAACAATGCTGACCCTTCAGGTCGTGCTGCTGGCGTTCATAACGACGCTTACAAAAAGTAGTAACTTTGTGCTGCAAGCCCTGTGTTAGCAGCACTTTCCTCTCAATTGAAATAATTTGCTTTGAAATAATACTGTCATCACATTATTCCTTTCGCTGCCTAATTTGTTCACAATTCCTACAAAAAGCGTAAAAAACTGCATTTATTCGGCTGTTTAGGGACAAAACCATTTACATTTTTTTTCGAGCTCCTACACTAAAGACTAAACTTTGGTACAAATTTAATTAGTCTACAAACTATTTTTGGGTTTGATACGTAAAAATAGTAATAGCCAAGCTTGTGCCAACCGGCCGTTTAGCTCTCTGCTAAATATAATCACAACAAGAGGTATTCATGAGCGAACATCATGACAAGTACAGTATCGACAATACCGACTACACTGTCGGACAGGACAATGTACAAAAATGGGGTTTTGATGTGCACAACCCTGTATTTGGCATTAGTGCTGGATTAATTGCCCTATTCTTAGTGGCAACACTTATTTCAGATGCTGAAACAGCAAAAACAACCTTAAATGGAATTAAAAACGACATTATTAATAACTTTGATGGCTTTTTTATGTGGTCAGCAAACTTATTCGTATTGTTTTGCTTAGCGTTAATTGTTTCACCATACGGTAATATCCGCCTTGGTGGTAAAGAAGCACGTCCAACTCATTCGCGTATTTCTTGGCTTGCAATGTTATTTGCTGCAGGTATGGGTATAGGCTTAATGTTCTGGGGCGTCGCAGAACCTGTCGCCTACTTTACAGGTTGGTACGAAACACCACTTGGTGTTGAAGCAAACACGCCGGAAGCCGCTAAACTGGCAATGGGTGCAACTATGTTCCACTGGGGTTTACACCCTTGGGCAATTTACGCTGTTGTTTCGCTTTCACTCGCATTCTTTTGCTATAACAAAGGTTTGCCGTTATCTATTCGTTCAATTTTTTACCCAATTTTAGGTGACAAAGCGTGGGGCTGGCCTGGCCACCTTATTGATATTCTAGCTGTACTTGCCACTCTATTTGGCCTTGCAACATCTCTTGGTTTAGGCGCACAACAAGCCGCTGCTGGTATTAATCACGTATTTGGTACTGATAGCGGAATTGGCTTAGAAATAGGCGTTATTATTGGTGTGACGTTACTAGCTGTTATTTCTGTTGTTCGCGGTATCGACGGCGGTGTAAAACTGCTTAGTAACGTAAACATGCTTATCGCTTTTGTATTACTCATATTTGTTGCACTTGTTGGGTTTTCTGCAGCATTTGGCAACCTTTCTAATACAGTAATGGGTTATGTTGAAAACATTATTCCACTGAGTAATCCTCATGGTCGTGAAGATGAAACATGGATGCATGGCTGGACTGTATTCTACTGGGCTTGGTGGATTTCATGGTCACCGTTCGTAGGTATGTTCATTGCACGCGTATCTGAAGGCCGCACAATCCGTGAGTTCTTAATTGCTGTATTACTAGTACCTACTGTTGTGACTATCTTCTGGATGTCAATTTATGGTGGTATCGCTATTGAACAAGTGATTGATAAAGTAGGTGTACTTGGTGAAAAAGGCTTAACTGATGTACCACTAGCTATGTTCCAAATGTTTGAAGCCCTGCCAATGTCGCAAGTGCTTTCATTCATTGCAATTGTGCTAGTACTCGTGTTCTTTATTACGTCATCTGACTCAGGGTCATTAGTAATCGACTCAATCACCGCTGGTGGTAAAGTTGACGCGCCAGTGCCACAACGTATTTTCTGGGCTACAATCGAGGGTGCGATTGCAGCTGCACTTGTTTGGATTGGTGGCACACAAGCAATCGAGGCCTTACAAGCCGGCGCCGTATCTACGGGCTTGCCGTTTACCTTTGTATTGTTATTAATGTGCGTGAGTTTAATTCTTGGTTTGAGAACAGAGCCAAGAAGCTAAGCACTAAACTTTAAATAATATAAAACGCCGCATTTTGCGGCGTTTTTTTATTGATAAGCTTTGCTCAAATTCAAAGACCCCACATAAAGTCGGTGCTTAGCACGCTATATGAGTAATTCGCTCAGCGGCGTATCTGGGCGGTAATGGTAAGCTATTTGCGCTTGTAGCAACTCTGCAGTGGCTGTGGCATCATTAAGCGCATTGTGGTTTTGATACGCTGGTAACGAATAACGAATGCGAGAGTCTGCTAAGCGCACAGAATCAAGCTTAGAATTAAATAATCGCCCTAGTAACCCCTGCTTTGCTTTAAGTGCGCGCGTTTCCAGATCTAGCGTGTCTATAACGGCAAATTCAAGCCCTTCGCCTAAACGGGCTTGCAACGCTTGATATAAAAAGTGCCGTTCAATGGGAGCAAAATGCACCACAATCACTTTGCCTTTTAATGCTGCTAACAGAGGCGCCATAATCGTTGAAAAGTCAGGTGCATCGCTCACTTCTGAGTGAGTTATACCATGAATAACAATCGACTCTTCAGCAAGCTTGCGCCTTGGTTGAACAATCCAATGTTGGCTATCTTTACAAAAAATTCGCTTGGTATTAAATGGAATTAAACCAACACTGACTATATCGTCATTTTGATAATTTAGACCGGTTGTTTCAAAATCAAGTGCTACTAAGGGAATATCACTAATTGGTGTGCTTAAATCACAAATAGCTGATTCATAAAACGCTTTGATTAGTGGCTGTTTGCTCTGTGTTAATAACTGTTGATACCGAGTCGGCCAATCAAGTTTTGCCCCTTGTTTTGCCATTACTTCATCCCTGAGTTAGCAGAGTATCTGAATTTTAGGAAATTCTGCGCTTTATCTAAAATGGCAAACGCCTCTTTAAGATTGCGCTGCTCAAAAGGAGAAAGTAAATGAGGCTCTAAGTCATTATCTGGCGCTTCATCAAGCTTTTCTATTTGCCACGCTTGGTGTCTTATTCTGATCATGGCAATGTACTCTAGGGCGTCTCGTAAATCTTGTGCTTTGCCTTCAGGAAGTAGTTTAGCTTCGATAATATCTTCTAAACGCTCGAATGAATTTTGTTTACGACTGCCTATCGCTAATGCATGCACGCGTATTACATCAGATAAAGGCGCTGTACCGCGGCGTTTTAAGTTCATAGAACGCTTGTGTTGGCCATTATGCTCTAACACAAAGTCTTTAAAGAAACCTAAAGGCGGCGTTCTGTTACGCGCATTCGCAGCAAGGTTTGCCAAGAAACGCTTATTCTTGCGCCCTTCTGTTGCGATAAAGCGTTTGAGTTCATCGGCCCATTTGTTTTTACCGTAAACACCGTCTAAATCAAAAAAAATCGAACTATGTAATAAAGCCTGCGGTTTAGGTTCGGCCATCCAACCTGCAAATTGCTCTTTCCACTGCTCGCGTGTTAAGCGCCACTTTTTAAATGACGCCATAATTTCACCTTCACAGTACTTATAGCCACATTCAGCTAAACCGTCACAAACAAAATCAGCCAAATTCTGAAAATACTCGTCATGTAATCCCTCGTTAAAACTATTATCAAGGATAATGGCGTTATCTTGGTCGGTCACAATTAATTGCTCATCACGCGCCATTGAACCTAAAGCGATGAAGCAATAAGGAACCGGCGGTGGGCCAAACTTTTCTTCAGCTAAATCAAGTAAACGCTGTTTGAAGGTACGCCCTATTACAGCCATTGCGGTACCAATCATGTGAGAGTTAGCATCTTCGTTAACCATACGAACAAATACATTAGGTAATTGCCTTGCATAGTGAGCTAAATCTTCAACCGATTGCTGAGCTAATATGCCGCGCACTAACAATAAGCTACTTTGCGACTCGTAGCGTAAAATATCCGATAACGAAATAACGCCAATCGGCTTTTTCTTAACAACCACAGGCAAGTGGTGAATGTTATCTCTGAGCATGGCCAGTACAGCTTCAAACACATACGCATTACTATCGAGTAGTATTAAGTCTTTTTGCATTATTTGCGCAGCTGGCGCTTCGTAACTTAACCCTTCAGCAATTACACTGGTGCGTAAGTCACGGTCAGTAATAATGCCAACAACTTGGCCGTCATCATCATCAGGATCATCACTGATTGGTTTATCGGCATCAGTAACCAGCACAGACGATACCGACTCTTGCGTCATTAATTGCGCAACCATTTGCACAGAGGCATCTTTTGCCACAGTGACAACATCACGATGAAGAAGCGACTTGACCTTGGCGGTTGTTAAATCGTTGCTGTCTGCCTGTTCAACAATTGCCTGATGAAGGCGCACATTACCATCGGCTTCAAAAAAGTCAGCAAATGTTTCGTATTCGTCGCAGTATTGATTAAACAACTCAACATTAATGCAATAAACTAAGGTGTCTTCGAGTGCCTTTGCCGGAAAGCGTACTTTGCGGTTCATCAGGAGGCCCATTTGCCCAAAAATGCCACCGATAGTTAAACGGTTGTATAAATCACCATCACGACGATATATCTCTACAGCACCTGTTCGAATAACAAATAAATCAGCGATATCCTCGCCATAATTTAGTATTTCAGTGCCTGCGCGAAAATAAGCGATTTCTACTTGTGATGCGAGTTTATTTACCGCCTCTTCAGGAAGATCATCAAAGGGAGCGTGATCAGAAAGAAATTGGGCGATATCGACGTGTTCGGCTTGCATACGCGTACCTAGTTTTAAACATTTGATTTAATTGTGAGGGTAATTGGCTATTTTTTCAAAGAAAAAATAGCCAATTAAGTAGGATTAAGCCTTTTCTAACTCTTCAGCCAGAAGTTTCGACTCATCACCTCTTGGTTTAGTAAAGCGAGCTAAACCAAGGTAAATAACTGGCGTTAAATAGAGAGTAAATAACACCGCCAGTGCTAAACCGCCAAATACTACCCAACCAATGGCGTTACGAGCTTCAGCCCCTGCGCCGGTAGATAAAATAAGAGGTAATGCACCCAATAAAGTTGAAACCAGTGTCATCGCTATTGGGCGAAGACGAACTAATGCGGCCTCTTCTACCGCCACTCTAACCGAGCGGCCTTGGTCACGTAATTGGTCAGCAAATTCCACCAGCAAGATGGCATTTTTAGCAATTAGACCAATCAGCATCACTAAACCAATTTGCGAGTAAATGTTTAATGATGTACCTGTTAGATATAACGCTAAAATTGCTGATGTAATACCAAACGGTACAGTGATCATCACAACAATCGCACTATTCACACTTTCAAATTGCGCTGCCAATACCAGAAGAACAATTAAAAAAGCCAGAACATAGGTCACTAATACTTCATTGGCGGTTTCTTCAAAGGTTAATGCCTCACCTTTAAACGCTAAGCTGATGCCAGCAGGCAGAGATTGCTCTGAAATATCACGGATTTTTGTAACCAGCTCAGCAATAGTTACGCCCTCAGGCATTTCCATGCTCAGTTCAATAGCACGGCGCTGCGCGTGGCGCTCAAGCTCTGCTGCAACACCTTCTTCAGTAATCGTTGCCACACTACTTAATGGCACTAACTGACCATTGCGGCCACCAACATACAAGTTAGCTAAATCGCTCGGGTTTGTGATGGTTTGGTTTTGTGCTTGCAGCATAATCGGGATTGATTGGTCACCAATGTTTAAATCGGCAATATCATCACCATTGATTGCAGCACGTAACGTTACTGAGATATCACTGAGCGATACGCCCAGCTCTTCAGCACGACGTCTATCAATATTTACCCGTAATTGTGGTTGTGAGGGCTGATATGAAATACGTACAGGAGCCACTTCCGGCACTGCTTTTTCAATTTCAGCAGAAAAATCTTGCGCGGCTTTAAATATCTCGAGGTAGTCTTGTCCCAATAAGGCAAGCTCAATTCCACCGCCTTGACCACGCAAGTTCAAACTATTTGAACCACCTGGGTAACCAGCCGCACCAGGAATATTACCTAAAGGTTCACGTATTTTATTGATAATTTCTTGCTGACTAAAATGACGTTCGTCCCAATGTTTAAGCGGCACAGTAATAAATACAATATTTGGGTCCCACTGCCCAACCACAGTGTAAATAGACTCAATATCACCACTTTCAACATACGGCAGTAAGATATCTTCCATTTGCACCGCTTGCCTGTCCATAAAGTTCAGGCCAACACCATCTGGACCACGGGCAAAAATACGAATTTTACCGCGATCTTCTGTTGGTAATAACTCGTTATCTAAATTGAAATACAGTGCCCCAGAGCCTGCAGCAACCAACAAACATGCAAAGAAGGTAATCCATGCATGCTCAAGTACACCGTGTATTGTGCGCTTATAAACAGCAGCTAAAACATGGCCAACTTTTGCAAATGGATGAAAACCGCCCTGCTTTAATTTCAGTTTTGATGTCAGTGCAGGTACCAAAGACAGCGCTACAAAACTTGAAATGATAACAGCGCCGGCTAATACACCACCAAACTCTCTAAATAGTCGCCCAGCTGTTGATGGTAAAAAGGCAATAGGCACAAACACCGCAGCTAATACGGCGGTTGTTGCCACAACAGCAAAGAATACTTCACGAGTACCAACCACTGCAGCTGCACGACGACCAAGACCTAAGCCCCGCTGACGTTGGATGTTTTCACTTACCACAATGGCATCATCTACTATTAGGCCAGTAGCTAACACGAGTGCAAGTAAAGTAAGAATATTTATTGAGAAACCAAGCGCCCAAATAAGTGCTAAAGAGCCAATTAATGCTACAGGTATCGCAAATGCAGGAACCAGCGTTGCGCGCCATGAACCAATAAATACCCACAGTGTGATCACCACTAACAGCACGGTAAGTAACAAGGAGTTAATAACTTCATCAACTGAGCTTCTGATAAACTGCGCATCGTCAGAGGTTAAAGTAAATTCCATTTCAGGAAAACGTACTCGCATGCGCTCGATTAAAGTTAGCACTTCATCAGAAATTTCAATGGTATTAGATTGCGCCTGACGAATAATTTCCATGCCAATCACAGGTGTGCCATTCAGCCTTACGAACGAACGCGGATCGGCAGGGCCAAAGTAAACAGCCGCAACATCGCCAATACGGGTATCATCTCGAACGATGATATCAGCTACTTGTTCAGCAGAGATTGACGTTGCATCAGCACGAACGATTACCTGTTGGTCGCTTGATTTTAAACTACCCGCAGGCACATCAAAGGGAGCTTGGCGAAGTACATTGGCAATATCTGGTACTGTAAGGTTAAAGCTGCTTAGCTTAAGTGGGTCGATACGCACTCTAAGCACCCGTTCGCGGTCGCCATTTAAGCGAACATCGGCAACACCAGGAATGGTTAAAAACTGCGGGGCTAAGTCAACATCAACACGCTCTGTCAACGCCTCAAGAGATAAGCTATCACTTGATACCGTTAACGATACAACCGCTTCGGCGTCGTTATCGGCTTTAATAATTGATACCCGTTCAACTTCTTCGGGTAACTCTCGCTGCACACGGGCTACCGATTCGCGTGTTTCGTTTGCAGCATCATCTAGATTAACACCGGGGCGAAACTCAACCACGATACGAGCATTGTTTTCTTCACTTTGCGCACGAATCGACTTTACACCACTTACCCTAGCAACTGCTCCTTCGAGCTTACTGGTTACTTCGGTATCTACGGTCTCCGGTGAACCACCAGGGAAAGACGCTGATACAGTTATACGTGGTCTATCAACATCAGGAAGCTCACGTACTTCAACCCCTGCTATTGCAGCAATACCGGCAATAATAATGAGTAAGTTAAGTACCACAATTAAAACAGGGCGACGTATCGCCATTGATGGTAAGTCTTCCATCATAGGTTGCTGTTTCATCATTACTCCTTGGCTAGCTGCACTTCATTGATGAAATTAAGCTCTTGATTAGGTCTTAGGCGCTGGACTCCTTCTGTCACCAATAAGTCACCTTCGTTTAAGCCTCCAGAGACTAGTAAACGCCCTGCTAAACGCTGCTCAATTTTTACATCAACGCGAGTTGCTTTTTTATCGACGCTCTTCCATACGTAAGGACCTGCTGCCCCCCACATCATTGCAGCTTCGGGTACTACGGCAAGCTCTTCACCTAGAATATTTATATGCACACGAAAGCTCATACCCGGCATAAATTGCTGGCCATTATTATCAAGTTTGGCTTTTGTTCTGAGTGTGCGGGTTTGCGCATTGATACGCGAATCAAGCTCAGCCACCTTAGCCGTGTAAGCTTTATCGCCTAACCAAGGCACCACTTCGACCGAAGATTTTTGTTTAAGCACTGAGATAGCGGCCTCTGGGGCGTTAAAATTGATATAAAGCTCAGAAATATCATCGATAGTGGCAATGGCTGTTTGGGTTGTGATCCTGTCGCCTACTTCGACGTCAGTTAAACCCATAACACCACTAAAAGGAGCACGAACTTCGCGGTCTTCACGCTCTGTTTTCGCTTGCATTAACTGGACTTTTGCAAGCTCATAAAGTGTTTTCGCATCGTCTAAATCACTTTGTGGCACCGCACCACGGGCGTGGCTTTCTTCAAGCCTTTTCATGGTGCGCTCAGCATCTTTTAAAGTAATTTCGGCTTCGATCAACGCAGCTTTTTGTCTACGTGAATCAAGCTCTAATAGTAAGTCACCTTTGGAAACGTTATCGCCTGGTTTAAAGTAAACAGCAGTGACTCTGTCCCCAACGGCTGGGTAAAGAGTGACTGAGTGAATCGCTTCTGCATTACCCACTGCTTTTATCTGTTGTTTAGACTTTTCAACAGACACTGATTCTACAACTACATTAGCCGCCTCAGCGACGGAAACACAACTAATACAGGCAATTAAAGTCCATGTATGTAATTTGCCAATTGTCAAAATTTCACCTAAATAAGAATCGTTTTAATTGTTACGAAGTGTAACAGCTTTGTGATCAATAAAAAGCTGACTTCGTTTAATAAACAATTAGCCAAGGTGAAATAAACCCATACATCGCCTGTGTTTTCTAATTAGAAACGACAATGTGATGAATCAACTTCTTTTAAGTGTGCTTCGCTTGCAATGGTTACCTACAGACAATCAGATCCATAACTTATTTGTTCTTTTTGACTAGGCATAAAAAAACCCCAGATTATGCTGGGGTTTCTATCAATTCATAAAGCTAACAATTACTGTTGGCGCTGCGCTTCTTTTTGCGCTTTTTTGGCTTCTTTACGCTTACGAAGAACTTCTTGCGCTTCGTTACCGATGTGACCTTCACCACGCGCTTGTGCTAACTCGATTTGCTTTTGACGCTCAGCAAAACGTGCGCGTTGCTCTTCTGTTAGGCTGTCATGACAGTGATGACACGATACACCTTCCATGTATTCAGGCTTTTGCTTTTCTTCTTCAGTGATAGGCATACGACATGCGTGACATTGGTCGTAAGAACCTTTTTGTAAGTCATGATTTACCGCAACACGGTTATCAAATACAAAACACTCACCTTCCCACATAGTTTCTTCTTTTGGTACTTCTTCTAAGTACTTAAGAATACCGCCTTCAAGGTGGAATACTTCGTCAAAGCCTTGCTCTTTCATGTACGCAGTTGATTTTTCACAGCGAATACCACCGGTACAGAACATAGCAACTTTCTTGTGCTTTTCTGGGTCTAGGTTTTCTTTCGCCCATGCTGGGAATTCACGGAATGTTTTAGTGTTTGGATCAACCGCATTTTGGAAAGTACCGATCTCGATTTCGTAATCGTTACGCGTATCGATAAGAATCACTTCAGGGTCTGAAATTAACGCATTCCAATCAGCTGGTTTTACATATGTACCCACTACTTCACGTGGATCGATACCTTCAACACCCATAGTTACGATTTCTTTTTTCAGTTTTACCTTAGTACGGTAGAACGGGCATTCGTCATCGTATGACTCTTTAGACACAATGTTGTCTAGGTTTGGTTGTGCATCTAACCATGCAAGTAGGTTATCGATACCTTCACGTTTAGCTGAAACAGTACCGTTGATACCTTCAGCCGCAAGTAACAAAGTACCGCGTACTTCATTGTCTTCCATTACTTTAAGTAATGGTTGGCGGATCGCTTCAAAATCAGGAAGGGCTACAAATTTGTAAAGTGCGCAAACAACAAAGTGCTCGCTAGTTACATTGTCTTTATGAACAGCAGTCATGGTTTTACCTTTTGCTTTAAATGCCCATGTGGGGCGTTAACCGAATCGCAAATCCGGCGCATTGAGGGCGCGTATTTTACGCGAATTAGTGATAATTGCAAAAACTGATGCGAAATAGCTGTGTTTTTACTGTCTCCAAGTGAGGCAAGTGCGTTATAATGAACAGGATTTACAAATTTTGCTCATCGGAGATTACGCATTGCATTTTACTGAACTTGGGATTGATACACGCCTCGAAAAACAACTTGCGCATCAAGGCATCACCCAGCCCACTGACATTCAAGCTCACGCGGTACCAACAGCTATCGCAGGCCATGATATTTTTGCACAGTCAAAAACAGGATCGGGCAAAACGCTGGCGTTTTTATTACCTGCTGTACAGCGTGTAATGAAACAAAAAGCACTCAGTAAACGCGACCCTCGCGTTTTAATCGTTGCGCCTACCCGTGAATTAGCAACCCAAGTGTACAGCCAATTAAGGCTATTAATCGCCGGTACAAACATTAGTGCTGTAAAAGTACTGGGTGGTGAAAACTTTAATGACCAAATTAAAGCACTGCGCAAAGACCCACATTTTGTAGTAGGTACACCAGGGCGTTTAGCTGACCATTTGAGTCAACGCTCATTACAGCTTTCAGGCTTAGAGCTGCTAATTTTTGATGAAGCGGACCGTATTTTAGATTTAGGTTTTACCGATCAAGTTAAAATGATCAACGAGCTTGCTGATCACCGTTTACGCCAAACGTTATTGTTTTCAGCAACGCTTGACCATGCGCAAGTTGATGCCCTGTCACGTAACCTTTTACGTTCGCCAAAACAAATTCTGTTAAGTGCTTCTAACGAGCAACATAGTGACATTACCCAGCAGCTTTATTTAGCTGATCATCTAGATCACAAAGAAGCCCTACTTGAGCACTTTGTAAAACAAGACAATGTCGGACAATGCATTATTTTCACCGCAACACGTGCCGACACTCAGCGTTTAAGCCAATTGTTAAACGCTAAAGGATTAAAAGCGCAAGCGCTTGCGGGTGACTTAACACAGGCCAAACGCCTTGAAATCATGGATGCCTTCAGCCGTGAAAACTTTAAAATCTTAATCACCACCGATGTTGCGTCGCGTGGTCTTGATTTATTAAGCGTGACCCACGTAATTAACTTTGACCTACCAAAACATGCTGAAGAATATGTGCACCGTATTGGTCGTACTGGTCGCGCAGGCTTTAAAGGAACTGCTATTTCGTTAGTAGGCCCGAAAGATTGGCCAAGCTACAAAGCAATTAAAGCATTTTTAAATGATGAATTAAGCTTTTTCACTGTAGACGGTCTTGTTGGTAAATTTAAAGGTCTGCGTGAGAAAAAACCAAACACAGTTTGGAAAAAAGCAGAGAAAAAAGTGGCTGCAAAACCTGTTAAACCAAAACGCAAAGCAGCCCCTAAAAAGCCAAAAGCCCCTATTCAAGCACCAATTGATGTAGATGGTTTTACTCCAATGCGCCGTAAGAAAAAGCCAGAACAGGAATAACAATGAGTATTTTAGGAACCACACAAACCCTTTTCGTTAACGAAATGTCTAACGAAGGTGCTTATTTAGATGGCCGTGATTTAGGCGAAGTATTCTTACCTAGCAAAGAAATTGATTACGAACTAGAAGCTGGCGACAGCGTGCAAGTATTTATTTACTTAGATCACGCAGGTCACCCAACCGGCACTACTAAAAAACCTTTAGCTGAAGTGGGCGAATATGCCCTACTACGTGTTAAAGCCATCAACAGCACCGGTGCGTTTTTGGATTGGGGTCTCGAAAAAGACGTACTTGCGCCATACAACGAACAAAAGCCAAAAATGAAAGACGGCTTTTCGTATCTTGTACGTTTATACCTAGATAACGCTAGCCAACGTATTTGTGCATCGAGCAACTTTAATAAGTTTTTATCGAAAGATGAACCAACTTACGCAACTATGGAAGAAGTTGACTTAATCATTGCCGGTAAAACAGACCTTGGCTACAAGGTACTCGTGAACGAAGCCCACATTGGCGTTGTTTACTACAACACGGTATTTAAAAAGCTATTTGTTGGCCAACGCTTAAAAGGCTTTATTCAAAAAGTACGTGAAGATGGCAAAATCGACGTACTACTTGAAAAGCCAGGCATGGGCAAAGTGAACGACTTAGGCGAAAAAATCTTAGCTAAATTAAAAGCCGAGGGCGGCACACTGCATCTAGGTGATAAGTCAGACCCTGAAGCAATTAAAAAGACTTTCTCAACCAGTAAAGCAAACTACAAAAAAGCCATTGGTGGTTTGTTTAAGCAAGGTTTAATCGAGATTGAAGCAACGTCGATTAGATTGAAATAAGTTGCGAGTTGCGAGTTGCGAGTT